>JANXXZ010000440.1 GCA_025350385.1 Bacteroidales bacterium | reverse complement strand
CACCGACCTGCCATAGCGAGCCTTTGGTTATTATGGAAATTCAATTTTAAAGAGGTGCTTTTTAGGTTTAGCCGATTGGCTATTTCCCGGTGATTCCTGAAGTATTATAGTATAAAACTGTTATTAATTCTATTATTGACGACTGGTATAAGCGTGTTCCGGTAATTTTGTCCAATACGATAGCTTGTCCCTTTCAGGACAGATTTGATGACAGTTGTGTTTTTCTAAAAATTCCGGTTATAATTTCCGGTTACATATAACCTATGCCGATGAATCCCCCAACCGCAGGATCGTTAATTATTTCAGGTTCCGGATCCCTTTCCTAGCAGGGCTCCTGCGGCTGATACGTGGAAAACAGTTCAGTAACTTCCCGCAGATGCATATGCACAGCTATGATTTGAACAGGATTTTCGGGTTGTTGCAGGAGGAAGGCATTAGCGATGTTTATTACACTTTTACCAATCATTGGGGGTATTGGGGAATTGTGTTGGTGTTCAGAAAGAATTAAACAAGCCGGATCAGCAGAAAGAGAATTGAATAAAACCAGGATATTACTATATCAGCAATGCAATATAGTTGACTTTAGAGTTGTCGGGATGGATGGTAAATATACCTCTGGCAAAATTAACTCACCACCGGCCAGGCTTATTTTATTTCCTCAATCTTCGGTATAATCCTTAAAAGTGCCGCATTCAGTTTTTCTTCCGGGGAAATAACGTTATAATCGCCCCAGAACGAATCATCATATCGGTAAGGTATATCGGAAAAAATAATATTCGGTTTTAAAACTTCCTCTTTCGGGAAACGGGTAACGTTGAGGGTGTCGACTTTACATGTGGCCAGTTCAAGGAAGGTATTGAAGTTATCGGATGAAATATGGTTTCGCAGGCGTGTCTTCAGGTTCAGGTCGCAGCGGACATGGTTGAGGTAATAACGGCCATTAAAAAAGTTATAACTCACTGAATAGCTGATCTTTTCCAGCTTAACCCTGAGTTTCCTGCTTTTTTTAAGAACCAGGTTATCGGCAGCCTGTTGAAGGAAGGCCGGATTAATTTCGAACTCTGCCCCAAGTAAGGCAAAGCTTTCCCGGTCGATAAACAGGGTTCCTGTGTACAATGCCTCCTGAACACTTGGGTTTTGAATGAATGTAATGGCATAGGCATTCTGGTAACTATTGGAAACCAGGTCGGAATAAGTAAAGGTATAAGAGCCAAACTGTTCTTCATTCAGGAAACCAGGGACATTCTTTACCAGGTCGAGCTGCAGAGCCGAAAGAATGCCTCCTTTCAGTTTTAGATAAACCGTATCATTCGGATTGACATTCTGGATCTTCCTCGATTTCAGCAACTTTACCTGGTCGGATTCCTGGCTGTGAGCAAATGAAGTTTTATAAACACTGAACACTGCTTCTGAAAAACTGAGGAAACGGTTGTTCTTCTGAACACCTTCACGGTAAAAGGAAGTCATATACACAGGTTCCAGGCTGTTGTTCAGTTTACGTTGCTCTATTGCTTTTATAATGATTGTTTTGGGATCCAGGTAGCGGATGATAACCTCCTGCATGGATATCACTCTTCTCTCGAGGTAGATGTCAACCTCGGATTCGATAAGCAGGCTCAGGGGAACTTCCCGGCTGATGTACCCAAGGTGGGAAACCGAAAGTGAAGTCCTGGAATATTCAGGTGGCACCTTCAGAACAAAATAACCATCGGCATTGGTGATAGTGCCGATGTTACCGGCCCGGATCCCAATTGAAACATAGGGTACAGCTGATTTATCGCTGTTATCAAATACATGTCCTCTAATAACCAGTTCCGGCTTTTCCTCTGAAATGGAAACAGAAACAGGAACGGGGGCTGGTGCAGGCCTAATGACAGCCGGCGCTATCTCTGTTTCTTTGTAAATGAGAATATGTTGCCCGATTACCTTATACCGGAGTTCCGGGTTTTCTAAAAGATCATCCAGTACTTTCTTTAACGGCAAATGATCAGCTTCCAGTTTTACCCGTTTCTCAGAATTTACCACCTTGCTGTCGTAAACAAAATAACATTCGGCTTTTACCGAAATAACATTGAGCGCATCATAAATCGTGGTACGTTGACGCCCAAGTGTGAGGACTTTGTCCAGTAATTCAGTCTGACTGCTTGCCTGCCTGTTAAAAAGCAGCAAGAGCCCCGCCAATAGCAGTAGCCCCCGCATTTTTGTATACTTACCCTGGAAAGCTTTTGATTTAGTTTTCCTTTGTTCCGCCCCTGGTTTGTGATAAAACGATGGAATCATTTTTAAGCTGGCTTTGCAGGTTAAGCGTGAGGCATAACAGTTCGTTCATGGTTTCAACCGATTCGTTGGTAAAGGTAATGGTAAGCCTGCGGTTTCCGACTTCCATACCTGCTGTAGCAAATTTAGTATTGAAATTCCGGTTGAGTACGTGAATGACGTTTTTAAGGGTTTCATCTTTGAACTGCATATGCCGGGTGTACCATAAAGCGGACTCACCCGGAAGTTGTTTTGTTTTGACGAGATGCTTATCAGATATAGCAATTTTTTCTCCGGCAACCACAAAGGCATTCAATGAAGGATTCTCTCTGGGCGTAACCTTCACCTTTCCCCGTTCAACCAGAAGTTCGAAATCGGACCCGTTTGTAGTCTTCACTGTAAAAGCGGTTCCTATAACCTGGATAATGGCCTCATCAGTTTCAATGATAAATGGTTTTGACTCATCGTGGGCAATATCAAAGAATGCTTCGCCCTTGAGTTCAACATTGCGTCCATGGCGTTCAAACTCTTTGGGGAATGAGAATGAAGTGTTCTGAGCAAGGTAAATGACAGAACCATCGGACAGAGTCTTAATAAGTGTTCTTTCGTCGTTACCGGTCCTGATACTCAGCATTTCAGGCTTTGCCCCTGGATTTACCGTATAATACAGCACTGCGGCCATTGCAAGCAACACCAGTATTGCAGCGGCTATGCGAAGGAACTGCCTTCCCGGAAGCATAACAGTTCTTACACTTTTTTCGGATATCAGGTTATCCTCCTTTAAACGGCTGTGCAGTTTATCCCAGGCACGCCTGGTAGCTGGATCCTTGATTTCAGCGTAGTTCTCCAACGAATTCCATTGTTTTTTCATTTCCTGTATCAATAATTTATTTTCAGGTTCGTTCAGCCACCTGCTTTCAAAACCTGACAGTTCCGCATTGTCCATTTCACCATTCAGGTATCGGGCGATCAGTTCTGCGTGCAGGGTTATATTTTCGTTTAGTAGCATTTTTTTTGAATTTCGGATTTCAAATTTCGCCTGCCTGCTTGGCTTAAATCTTCAGCTTTGGTGTGAATCTATGCAGTCAGGCAGGGATTGCGGATGTTGACATTTACCTCCCTTGTCTCCTTGTCCCTTTGTCCCTTCGTCCCTTTGTCCCCTTGTCCCCTTTGTCCCCTTGTCCCTTTGTCCCCTTGTCTCCTTGTCTCCCTGTCCCCTTGTCCCCTTGTCGCCTCTCGCCCCTCGCCCCTCGTCTCCCGTCCCTCGCCTCCCGTCCCCCGTCCCTCGTCCCTCCTCCCTACATCACCTGGTTCGTATAATCCTTCAACGATTTCCTGAACATCTGCAGCGCTTTGCCCATATCTGCCTCTACTGTTTTGACTGAGATAGAAAGCATATCGGCAATTTCCCTGTATTTTTTTCCTTCAAACCGGTTCAGCCGGAAAACAAGGCTGCAACGTTCAGGCAAACTACATAGCGTTTGTTCAACTACTTTGTTAAGTTCAGCGTACCCAACTTCATCTGTCTCAGTAAAAATCTGTTGTTTAAAATCATTTTTTATTTCAAAAGAATATTTTTCCCTGATGTCCATGTGACCGAGGTAATGAAGTGAATTATTGCGAACAGATTGGTACAGGTAAGCATTCAACGAAAGCCGCAGGCTGATTGATTCCCGGTTTTTCCAAAACTGGTAGAAAAACTCCTGAACAATGTCTTCCGCCGTATCCATGTCCTTCAGTATTTTGAATGCAACCTGGCATAAGGCCTTGTAATTCCTGGTAAACAGTCGTTCAAATTCGCCAATGTCGCCACCCTGGATTTTCTTTTGTACGTAAAGATCGTCTATAAACATGGGGGGTGATGAGGTTTGGTAAGGTTGCTTAAAAAGTGCCTAAAGTACTTGGAGTGCCTAAAGTACTTAAAGTTACTGAAGCAGGTAGTGGTAATGGTATGAAAGAAACTCTTAAATTCATTTTGAAATCCAAAAAGCTGCTTTATACTACCCTATGAACAACTTTAGGCACCTTAGGCACTCCAAACTCCAGGCACTTATTTCTGTTCCTTCTTCATGATCTTTGTGATCTTCTTGATCGCATTTTCAATCGATTCTTCAGGCTCGATGATGTTGTAATCACCCCAGAAGTTCTTATCCGTGAAATACTGGATCTTATCGGTGAGGATCATATTGGTTTTGAACAGATCCTGGTTTGCGAACCGCATGACTTTATCCTCTCTACGGTCGGTGATGGCCATTTCTGAATGAACAGTGTAGTTGTTCTTAAACCATTTTTTTTTCCAGTCGCACTTGAATTTGAGTTCCACCCGGACATAGTTGAGATAGTATTTACCATTTTCCTCCTTGTAGTTAACAATGTAACTGGTAGCTGTGGGTGTGAACACCAGCCCCGATGGTTTCTTCTTCAGGAAAACATTGGTTGCTTTCTCAGCATCGCTCAGGTCGAGGCTGAACTCAGCCTTTGTAATGGCAAAATTATCCTGCGTAATGTACAATTTACCGATATACAGGGGCGATAACCTTGAAACTGCCGGTCTGAAACTGATGACATAATTCTGTTTGTTATCAATATTTTCAAGCCCTGCCAGCTCAAAAGTATAGTTTTCGAGGCTGTCGAGCGCTATACTAAGATCGGTATTCCTGACGATATCGAGCAACATGATTACATTTGGTCCTCCCTGCAGTTTCACCATTAAGGTATCAGCAATTTTAACATTGTCACCTTTCCGACCTTTAAAAATTTTAACCTGATCGTTCTGGTATCTTGTGTAAGGCGCCTTGTAAATATCAACAACAGCCTCGGTAATAGAAAGATAATCACGCTGCTGCCGGATGGATTCCCGGTAGAACCCGGTCATCTGGTTGGAAATTCCACTATAATTCTGATTGATTTTCTTGAGTGCAATTCTCACAATATCAATCGGTTCCTGCGGCCAGACAGTAATTTCTTTCAACATCACAATATGCTGATCGAGGTAGAAGGACTTATTACCGCCCAATGATTCGGTTATTTTAAATTTCTTGTTATAATAACCCATATGGGAGATTTCAAAATACTCGGCATTCGTCGATTTATTCACTTTCAGGAGAAATTCTCCTTCCGAATTAGTAACGGTTCCAACACTGCTCCCGGGTACAAATACGCTGGCAAATACAATCTTTTCATGGGTTACCGCATCCTTCACCACACCCGATATGGTAACGAAGGGCTCATCACCGGTTTGGCCATAAGCCATTCCAAGGTTGATGATCAACATGAAAGCAATGCATAAGCGCAAAAATGGATTAATTACTCGTTTCATGACTATGGTTTTTAAGGTTAAGTTCCTGAATACACTAATAAGATACTTCAGGAAGCAATTACCCTATGAAAAACTGAATAAATTTACGAATAAATGCAGGTGTATGCCCAAAACAAGATTGATACTGTTATGTTGGGAATTTCGGATTGCGGATGTCGGATTTTCTGAATGCAGGTTAGAATTCTTCTCAGAATATAAATCCAGATATTACTGCCGTTACTTTTACATTAATAATTTAGTGTTAAATGTTTAACATTATTTTTAGATTCAAATGAATAATAACAAACACTAAATGAATAATTTATAAGTTTCTTATACCTGACAAAAGAATGACACCACCCTATAAACTACCTTTGCAAAAATCAGAACCTGTGCCCTATCCTGACGAGAAGCAATTCATCGATGTTCATACCCATCATCCCTGGAATTATCCTCACATATTCAGCATCCGGAATTATGTGGATAGGATTGAAATTGAAACTTCGCGGCAGTTAAAAACAGCAATCTCGGTGGGAGTTCATCCATGGAAATGCAAACCAGGCGAAGAGGAAAAATTCCTTGAACTGGTTAAACAGGCATCAACACTGCCCCATGTGCTTGCCATTGGCGAATGTGGAATTGATCTGAAGATTGAGACACCTATTGAATTTCAGGAGAAGGTCTTTTTGCAGCAGGCGCTGCTTGCTGACGAAATTAAAAAGCCTCTCATAATTCATTGCGTCAAAGCTTATCAGCAGTTTTCGCAACTCCTGCAAAAGCAAAAACCAGGCGTTCCCTGGATCTTTCATGGTTTTAACAATACCCTGCAACTTGCAGAAGAACTGACAGGAAATGGTGCCTATCTTTCTGTCGGGTTTGACCTGCTGAAGGAAAATTCCAAAATCCGTGCTGCCTTTTATCACTTGCCAATTGATCAGCTATTTTTCGAAACGGATGAAATGCAGCAACCGGTTTGGAAGCTATATGCTGAAGCAGCTAAAATTTTCCGGATATCCGAAAAGGACCTGAAAAAGCATGTATTTGAGAATTTTGAGAGATGTTTCATGAGAGCAGAAAGTAATATAAGGAGTAAGCAGTAGGGAGTAAGGACAGGGAATTGAAAATTGAAAATTGAGAATTGAAAGTTGGAAGGGTGGAAAATCCGAGTGAAAATTAAATGGATAAAAACATTCGAACTCCTGGTATAATCTTTCTCTGATCTTCTGATCCGAAATCCAAAATCTGGAATCCATATTCCGAAATCCCTGCCTGACTGCATAGATTCTTCCTAAAATTGAAGATTTACGTCATGCAGACAGGCGAAATCAAAAATCCGAAATCAGAAATCAACCATGTCAACTCCTCTCTGGCTCAACCGCACTGAATTACTCATCGGTCCTGAAAAAATCAGGCTGCTGGCATCGAAACATATATTGGTGGCAGGGTTAGGCGGTGTAGGGGCAATGGCCGCGGAACAACTGTGCCGAGCCGGTATCGGTAAACTTACAATAATTGATGGCGATACTGTCCATCCCAGCAACCGGAACCGGCAACTGCTGGCATTACTCAGCACAGAAGGCCAGGAAAAAGCTGAAATAATGCAGCGCCGGCTGCTCGATATCAATCCACAGCTGCAGTTGAATGTTATCAGTGAATTTATTAAGGACGACCGCATGGTGGAAATACTGAAACAAGGGTATGATTACGTGGTGGATGCCATTGATACACTTACACCAAAGGTTCACCTGCTGTATCTTTCTCATAAAATGGGCATGCCGGTTGTCAGCTCCATGGGTGCAGGCGGCAAGTTTGACCCCGGGCAGGTAAAGGTTGCTGATCTGGATGATTCCTATAACTGCAAACTGGCCTATTATCTGCGAAAGAGGTTGCACAAACTGGGCTTATGGAAAGGGATCAAGGTGGTTTTTTCAGCGGAAGTGGTTGCCCGCGAGGCTGTAGCACTGACGGATGATGAAATGAATAAAAAATCGACTGCCGGGACAATTTCATATATGCCGGCGGTTTTCGGTTGTTTCTGTGCCTCAGCAGTAATCCGGGATTTGCTGGATTCAACGATTCTGGAGGTAGATAAAATCAAATAACAGGTTTCTTCTATTTCAGCCTTTTCAACATTATCCCGAAACAGTTTGGTGCTATCAACCTCATTTCCAGGTTAGTCTTCTTTTTCATGTTAAACAATGGTTAACAATTTACAAAAGATTACAATAATCCCTATATATCTAGGTTATTGAATATAAACCCACAACTATGACTCGTAAAACTCAAATCAACCAACTCTGGATTTCCGTGTTCATTATCCTGGCTTTATCCTCCTCCTGCAAGCATGATCAGGAACTTGCAAATACTGTATCAGATCCAACTGGTGGCTCTACCGCCAGTAATAACAACAATAACGGATCAGGATGCAGTCCTGATTCAATATATTTTGTACAACGGGTGTTGCCGATTTTCCAGTCATCATGCGCTATGAGCGGATGCCATAACACTACTTCCCATAAGGAAGGAATTATCCTGGATAGTTATTCCAGCATTTTAACTACCGGAGGTATAAATACCAACAACCCTGCGGGCAGCAAGGTTTACAGGGTGATGCTCAATAACGGGGAAGACCAGATGCCTCCATTCCCATCAGCGCCTGTAGGCAGCAGTCAGACTTCAGCAATTCTAAAATGGATACAACAGGGAGCCAGGGACAACAGTTGCATTGCAACCGGCTGTGATACTGCCAATGTAAAATACAGTACGCATATCAAACCTATTATCTCAAACTTCTGCCAGGGTTGCCATAGCGGGACATCCGCCGGCGGCGGGATCAACCTGGTAACCTATGATGGAGTAAAAGCAGTTGCCCTTAATAGTAAATTGATAGGCAGCATCAGTTTTATGTCGGGTTACAGCGCTATGCCCAAAAATGGCAGCAAGCTTTCCGACTGCGACATTAAAAAGGTAAATCTCTGGATAAACGCCGGAGCACCGAATAATTGAGAAAGAATCCGGTTCCTTTATAAATTATTGGTAAACTGAAATTAAACCGAGATTCAAAACCTATACGCTTTCGTTTTCGGTCATTGAAAACGGGAGCGTTTTGTATATTCCGGCATTATTACAGGCTTCCGAGCTAAAACGCACCTCATTCAGCTAAGTATTTGTATTTTTGAGATTCAAACAACCCCCATGAACGGAGATCCCCGCTTGTATGAAATTCTGGACTTGCTTGGAATACACTATGAATACCATGAACATCCCCCCGCCCCAACTATAGAAGAGGCGATGAAATACTGGAAAGACCTGCAGGCAACTCATTGCAAGAACATTTTCTTCCGAAATCATAAAGGGAACCGGCATTACCTGGTCATCCTTGAACACTGGCAGTCCCTGGATATCCACGACCTTGAGAAAAGACTCAGACAAGGTAAACTCAGTTTTGCATCCGATGAGCGGATGAAGAAATTCCTGAACCTGACACCTGGCTCTATCACACCCTTCGGTCTTATAAACGACCCGGAACACCATGTACATGTTTTCCTGGACGAAAACCTGCTGAAAAGCAATAAAATCAGTTTCCATCCCTGTCACAATACTGCATCGCTCATAATTTCCTTCAATGATTTTATAAGGTTCATGAAATGGACTCAGAATAGTTACGAATTCTTAAAGCTCTATGATTAATTGCTCAGGTGAATTCAAAAATCGATTTCTCTCATCATTAAGACTGTTATAATGACTTTTCAGCTGTTAATTAAATCCTTAGCATCAGCATTTTTCCTGGTATCCTGTCTGGCCGGCTTTTCACAGAAACCAACGATCCCCGGTAAATTTGCAGTCATAGCCTATTCGATGGACCGGGCCGGGGAAGTGGATAAGTACCCTGTGGAAAAGCTGACCCATATCATATACAGTTTCCTTCACCTCGAAGGGAATATCCTGAAGGATCTCGGGCAGGACAGTATTTCCATCTCTCATCTGGTATCCCTGAAGCAACGAAATCCAGATCTTAAGGTAATCGTCTCCCTGGGTGGCTGGGGAGGCTGCCCCAGCTGTCCTGAAGTATTTGCAACCCGGCAAGCGCGGGATGAATTCTCACAATCCGTTAAATTACTACTCGATAAATACAGGGCTGATGGAATTGATCTTGATTGGGAATACCCGGCCATTGAATCAGTGCCCGGTTATGCATATTCTCCCGATGATAAACACAATTTTACATTGCTTATTCAGTCGTTGCGTAACGCCCTGGGATCAAAATATGAAATAAGTTTTGCAGCCGGCGGATTCAGGGATTACCTTGTACAGTCGGTGGAGTGGGAAAAGGTGATGCCACTGATCAACTACGTAAACCTGATGACCTATGATTATATTAACGGCTATAGCAAACTTACTGGACATCACACACCCCTGTATTCAACTCCTGAACAATCGGGTTCCGCTGATTTTGTAGTACATTTCCTTGACTCGCTGGGTGTTCCCCGGAATAAAATGGTAATCGGCGCAGCATTCTATGCCCGCGTATTCAAGGATGTTGTAAACCTTAACCATGGTCTGTATGAGCCCGGTGCGTTCACCGCCTATGTTAATTACCGCGATTTTGACAGTTATTTCTCCACAAGTTCCGGGTTTGAGATGTTCTGGGATTCCATCGCGCAGGCTCCATACAGTTACAATGCCCAGAAACAGTTATTTGCAACGTTCGACGACAAGCACTCCATTAAATTGAAAACCAGGTATGCCCTAAGCAATCAGCTGGGAGGGATTATGTTCTGGTCATTAAATGGTGATAGCTATGAAAATGGATTGCTGGAAGTGATTGATAAAACAAAAAAAGGATATAGGTAGATTTCCGGGTATTCTGAACATAATATCAAACATCAATTGTTTTACCTTCAAGAGCCAGCTCCGTATCATGGAATACGGCCGATGCTTCATCCAGTAATGGCTGCAGATCGTCGTACCGGGCAGAATAATGCCCGATAATCAGTTTTTTTACCTCCGCATTCAATGCAATTTGGGCAGCTTCTTTAGTAGTAGAGTGAAATTTTTCAGCAGCATTGGCAGCCCTGTCCTGCAAAAAAGTGGTTTCATGGTATAAAAGGTCAGCTCCCTTAACCACCGGGATTATTTCTTCAAAGTAGGCTGTATCCGAGCAAAATGCATATTTCCTTTGTGGGTAGGGATCGAGTGTGATCGAAGAATTCAGGTGTAACTTTCCTTCAGCATCAGTGAAATTGCCTCCCTTTTTTATTTTTGGAAGTTCTGTAACCGGGATATTCAACATCCCTAGAATCTCTTTCCGGATACGCCTCTCACCCTGTTTTTCAGCAAACAGAAAACCGTTGGTAGGAATACGGTGAAGCATCGGGAAACTGGAAACCAACAGGTTTTCATTTTCAAATATAACGGCCGGTGAATCAGCCTGGGTTGGATGAAACACTAATGGATATTGGAGAACAGTGAGGGAAACACTAAGCTGGATATCGATAATCTCCTTTAATTCAGGTGGACCATAAATATGCAGTTTTTTACCCCTGCCCAGTAAATGCATGGATGAAATCAGCCCTATTAATCCGAAGAAATGGTCACCGTGAAGGTGGCTTATAAAAACATGCTCGATCCTTTGGAAGTGAATATGCATCCGACGCAAGGTCACCTGGGTTCCTTCGCCGCAATCAATAAGAAAGAGGTGGTCATTATGATTTACAAGCTGTGCGGTTGGGTTCCTGTCGCTTGTAGGAATGGCAGAACTGCTTCCGAGAATGGTTACACTGAATTTAAACATGCTATTCTAATCAGGGGATAAAGGTCTGTATAAATTCCGGAATAAATTATCCTGGCAACAATAATGAAAGAAGGCTGAACGGGAACCGTCCAGCCTTCTTCAGTATCAGAAAATAAAATTATTCAGCTTTATTTTCTTCAGCTGCTGTCTCAGTTTCAGCTTTTTCTGCTGTCTCTGCTGTTTCTGCTACTGCTTCAGTTTTGGCTGTTACTACTTTTTCAACTGCTTTAGACTTGGCTGTTGCAGTTTTTTCAGCTGCTTTAACTTCGGCTGCTGCGGCTTTTCCGGCTGCTTCAGCTGCTGCTTCTGCTTCGCCTTCCCTCTTTTCCATTGAGGCTTTCAGGTTAGCTAACGCATCGAGATCACCCAGGGTGGTTTTCTCCAAACCATCCTTCAGTTTCTTAACAGCACGTTTCGTGGTCATTTCAACACTTTCCTTCTCCTTTTCATCTTTCACTTTTTCGGCAGCTTTCGCATCCTGGTTCATACGGGTGTGTGAAAGAATGATCTTCTTATTTTCCTTGGAGAATTCAATGATTTTGAAATCCATTGTTTCGTCAACCTTAGCTGTGGCGCCATCTTCCTTCTGCACATGACGCGAAGGAGCAAAACCTTCAACACCATAAGGCAGGGCTACGATAACTCCTTTTTCGGCTGTGCTCACGATAGTTCCCTTGTGGATTGAGCCCACGGTGAAGATACTTTCGAAAACATCCCATGGATTTTCTTCCAGCTGCTTGTGGCCAAGGCTCAGGCGGCGGTTTTCAACATCTACGTCAAGAACGATAACGTTGATCTTTTCGCCCATCTTGGTGAATTCAGCAGGATGCTTGATTTTCTTACTCCATGAAAGGTCAGAAATGTGGATAAGCCCGTCGACACCTTCTTCCAGTTCAACAAAGATACCGAAGTTGGTAAAATTACGAACGGTTGCAATGTGCTTGGAACCTACCGGGTACCTCTTCAGGATATCAGTCCATGGATCAGGAATCAGTTGCTTGATACCGAGCGACATTTTGCGCTCTTCGCGGTCGAGGGTAAGTACAATTGCTTCCACCTCGTCTCCAACCTTGAGGAAATCCTGTGCCGTACGCAGGTGCTGACTCCACGACATTTCGGAAACGTGAATCAACCCTTCAACGCCAGTGGTAATTTCAACGAAGGCGCCGTAATCGGCAATAACCACTACGCGGCCCTTAACCTTATCGCCCACTTTGAGCTCACCGGTAAGTGAATCCCATGGATGAGGAGTAAGTTGTTTGAGACCAAGGGCAATACGTTTTTTGTTTTCGTCGAAATCGAGGATACAGACATTGAGTTTCTGATCAAGCTGAACGATTTCTTCTGGATGATTAATACGTCCCCAGGATAGGTCAGTGATATGGATAAGTCCGTCAACACCACCAAGGTCGATGAATACGCCGTATGATGTAATGTTTTTAACGGTTCCTTCCAGAACCTGTCCTTTTTCAAGTTTCGAAATAATTTCGGCCTTCTGGGCTTCAAGTTCGTCTTCGATAAGGGCTTTATGCGATACAACAACGTTTTTGTATTCCTGGTTGATCTTAACGATCTTGAACTCCATGACTTTATCAACAAACTGATCGTAATCGCGGATTGGTTTCACGTCAATCTGTGAACCCGGGAGGAAGGCTTCGATACCGAAGATATCGACAATTAAACCACCCTTGGTACGACATTTAACGTAGCCGTTAATGATCTCACCTTTTTCAAATGCTTCATTCACACGTTCCCACGAGCGCAGGATACGGGCTTTTTTATGTGAAAGCTGGAGCTGTCCGCCCATGTCTTCCTGGTTCTCAACATAAACCTCGATAGTATCACCAACTTTCAGGTCTGGATTATAACGGGTTTCGGATACGGCAATAACGCCATCCGATTTGAAACCAATGTTTACTACTACTTCACGGTTATTAATACCAACTACAATCCCGTCGACTACTTCATGATCGCCAATGGAACTCATGGTCTTCAGGTAGATGTCTTCGAGGCGTTTGCGTTCGCCATCAGGGTATGCTTCGTGCTTTTTCCCGATGGATCCCCAGTCGAAATCTCCCTGAATCACGGGTATTTCCCAAGGTTTAGGTTCAGCCTTCGGAACTTCCTCAACAACGGAAACAGCAACAGGAGCTACTTCAGCAACCGGAGTTTCTTCAGTAACAGCTTCTGCAACAACTGTTTCCTCAACAAGAGTTGCTGCATCCAGCGCTTCTTCAACAACTGCTTCTGCAACAGGAGCTTCCTCCACAACAGCTACTGAAACTGGAGCTTCCTCAAAAACAGTCTCTTCAACCAGAGCTTCTTCTGCAACAGCTTCCGAAACAGGAGCGTCTTCAACAACGGTTTCAGTAACCGGTGCTTCTTCAATTATTGCCTCAGCAACAACTTCTTCTTCAACAGGAGCTGCAGTTTCTTCTGCAACTTCGGGTTGTTCGTTTACAACGTCTTCGATAGGTTTTGCAACGTCATCGTTCAATTCGTTGTTAACATTAATTTCATCACTCATGTAAAAAAAAATTAGATGTGGCCACCCGGGTTGGCCGGTTAAACATTTAGTTGATTATCTGACCGTTGCATCGAGGCTGTTCACCGGAAACAGCCTAACACATTCGGTAAAATTGGGGTGCAAAGGTAGGAATTTATTTTAATTCAATCTGCTGTCAGTAAGATATTTCACAGAGCATTACGGTAAATCCTTTAGAGAGGCTATTGCAAAGACTTAGTGATCATAATTAAGCATTAAATATTTCCTTATTATCTAAATTTACGTTACTTTCGAACGCTATGAAACCCATCAGAATATCCGCCGTATCCTATTACAACACGCTTCCTTTAATTTATGGAATTCTACATTCAGGCCTGTTAACCGGGTATGAACTCGACCTCAATATTCCATCAGTCTGTGCCGACAAACTCCTTCGTGGAGAATCTGATCTCAGTCTTGTACCGGTGGGCGCCTTGCCGGCATTTAATAGCTACAGGCTTATCAGTGATTATTGTATCGGGGCAGTGGGTAAGGTAAAAAGTGTTGTATTGCTGTCGAATTCATCAGTTCATGACTTACGTACTATTTACCTTGATACTGATTCCAGGACCTCAGTGAACCTGGCCCGGGTTCTCGTAAAAAGGTTATGGAATATCCAGGTAGAATGGAAGAGTCTTGCACAGATCAATCCGCTGCTGCTAGGTCCCGGCGAAGGTGTTGTCCTGATCGGCGATAAAACTTTTAAAGCCCGCCCGAATTTTCAATTCTGTTATGATCTTGCCGAAGCATGGTTTGAACTAACTGGTCTTCCTTTTGTATTTGCCGCCTGGGTATCAACCTCTCCCCTTCCTGCTGAATTCTTACAACAATTTGAAGCCGCTCTTACATGGGGAGTAAACCACCGAAAAGAATCCATGCAACTGGCCACCAATTTGATGATCGGTGAGGATGAACTGCTTCATTACCTGGAAAATTACATCAGTTTTCAACTGGACGAATCCAAAAAGAAAGGGCTCGATCTTTTTCTTTCATTTCTGAAGGAGGATCAAGCCTTTTAATATATGGTTATTATTAGAGGGTAATTCCTGTTTTAATGTCAGATAATGAGCTACAAGCCAAAAGCGACTGGCCATTACTCCATACTCCTTACTCCTTACTCCATACTCCATACTCCATACTCCTTACTCCTTACTCCTTACTCCTTACTCCTTTTTCGCTAATCCCTGGTCGCCAGTCACTACTCCCTATTTCTTGGCATTGTAGCCCTGTTTCTTCGCCATATCTTCAAGCCTTTTCTGGAACCCCGATTTTACAATTACTTTTTTCTTGTTTTCCTGGATACGTGCATGAAGTTTATCTTCGTTCACAAATCGGCGGATGATAAACATCTGGGCGAAAGTGAAAAGGTTGGCAAGCATATAATAATAGCTGAGCCCTGAAGAATAGCTGTTAAAGAAACCGAGGAACATGATAGGCATGAGATACATCATGGTCTTCATACCCGGCATTTGATTGGTTGAGCCCATCATATCATTGTTCATCTTGGTATACATGATGGTCGATATAGTCATTAAAAGACAGAAAAGACTCACATGAGCTCCATAGAATGGAATTGTAAAGGGAAGATTCAGGACAGAATCATAACTTGAGAGGTCGTGTGCCCAGAGGAATGACTGTTGCCTTAGTTCAATTGATGCCGGGAAAAAGCGGAATAATGCAATAAGAATCGGGAACTGCAACAACATGGGAACACATCCCGCCATGGGATTTGCCCCGGCTTTCTTATACAGGGTCATGGTTGCCTGCTGTTTCTTCATTGCATCCTCTTTCTTAGGATATTTTGCATTTATTTCTTCCACCTCCGGTTTCAGAATCCGCATTTTTGCAGATGAGATATAGGTCTTCCAGGCAATCGGGAACAATACTATCTTTAATAAAATAGTAAGAATCAGGATAATTATACCATAATTAATGTTGAAACTTTCAAGCCAGTTGAAAACCAGTAATACTGCATAACGGTTAATCCACTGCAACAGGAAGAAACTCCAGCCCAGCGGAATCTGCCGTTCAAGATTGAGCTTATAGCTGCGTAAAATTTTGTATTGATTCGGGCCGAAGTACCATTGCATATTATATGCCTGGTCACCTGCCGGATTGTATGGCAAACTAAATGAGGCACGCATGGTTTTGAGCACCCGGTCCTTATTTTCAGTGCGGGCAACAGTCTCAATATCGGTGCTTGAAAACTTGTCAGGAGCAATAAGAGTAGCTGAAAAAAACTGGTCCTTGAACGATACCCATTTTACTGCAGTAGTTAAGCGTTCCTTTTCATCTTTTGTTTCATTGAGGTAATTTACATCACCTGTGTTATCCATATAATAAATGGTCGACTGGATCAGTTCATTCTTAAAGCTCTTCTCCTGCCTGTAGAGGTCGGTATTCCATGTAAGCAGTACATCCTGAGTATTCTGGGCAACAATTTCTTTCATCCCAACATAATGAACCGAAAACCCCAGCATATACTCTTTGCCTTTGAGTGTATAAACATACTCAATGTATCCTTTCCCGGCAGAGGTGCTATCAGTTACAGCCGGATAAACCCGCAACGCAAATTGTAAAGAATCACTCCCTTTTACGAACAATGAATCACCCGGATTTGGGCCGGGAAAATACGGATGAAAATATAAATTGCCGGTATTTACTGTCTTTAGGTCTTCAGTATTGAATTCAAAGCCGAAGGTGGTGGAATCGCCTCTGTAAATAATCAAAGGCAATGTATCATACGTTTGGTAGTTTTTAAGCTGTGCCGAATACACGAAACCGCCCCGGGCTGAAATTTTCAATTTTATGACCTCATTTTCAATGGTATAAAATTTATTCTCTCCGGTTGAAGCTGCAGCAAAGGCGCCGAACTTAGCAGATGTTTTTAAAGTAGAGGCAGTGTCTTTCTTTACAATAACCGTTGAATCAGTCATTGCTTTGTGCGCCATGGCCTGGGCAGCTATGACAATAGAATCGGCATGTCTTACGTAGGCAATGGAATCGGCTTTGTGTTTTGCTGCCAGCATTTCGTCCTTCGATGGAGTCATATAAAGGCTATAGCCAATAAGCAATGCCATAATTACTACCAGCCCTAAAATATTCTGTTTACTCATTAATTCTGAAGATTATCAAGAAGTGAATTGGGCGGCAAAGATACAAAATGTTCATTCAGAAGATACCCGAATCTTATATTGTCATTCCTGGAACAGCCAAGAGTTCAACCTACTGAAAAACAGCGATTTTACACTATCAATGCGGATTTAATTACCACAGGTTCTGATTGTCACCTGTTTACTTAGATTGTGTTTTATGATAACGGATTGCGGCCGCGACAAAACTGACGAATAAAGGATGTGGATTTGCGACGGTACTGCGATATTCAGGATGGAACTGAACAGCCAGGAACCAGGGATGGTCTTTCAGTTCAATCATTTCCACCAGGTTATCCGTTTTATTTATCCCTACAGGAATCATTCCTGCTTTTTCGTATCGCTCAAGGTATGCATTGTTGAACTCGAAACGGTGGCGATGGCGTTCAGTAATTTCTGAAATTCCGTATACTTCAAACGCTTTGCTTCCTGGTTTGATAGAGCATGGATAGGCTCCTAACCTCATAGTACCGCCTTTATTATTTATTTTTTTCTGTTCCTCCATGATATCAATCACAGGATGAGATGTTTTGGAGTTCATTTCGGTCGAATGGGCATCCTTTAACCCAAGAATATTACGACCAAATTCCACAACGGCGCATTGCATTCCAAGGCAGATGCCCAGGAAAGGTATTTTATGCTCCCGGGCAAAACGGATGGCGATAATTTTGCCTTCTATTCCACGCTCCCCGAATCCGGGCGCCACGAGTATTCCATCCAGATCGCTGAGCAGGTGTTTGACCGTACTGTCGTTAATAGCTTCGGAGTGTAACATCCTGACTATTACCTTAAACTGGTTTGAAGCGCCCGCATGAATAAATGATTCGCTTATGGATTTATAGGCATCCTTGAGTTCGACATATTTCCCAACCAGGCCAATAGTAACCTCGCCAGCCGGATGCTTCAGTTTAAACAGGAAATCTTCCCAGCGCTTTAAATCCGGTTCTTTACGGATTGGAACCTGCATTTTTTCCAGCACAACCTGGTCGAGCCGTTCATCGCGCATGAGCATAGGCACATCATAAATGGTTTCTACGTCAATGGATTCGATGACTGCTGAAGGGTTTACATTACAAAACAGGGCTATCTTATTCCTAAGTGGCTGGGTTAAATGCTTTTCGGTACGGCAGACAATAATATCAGGTTGAACTC
>JANXXZ010000399.1 GCA_025350385.1 Bacteroidales bacterium | reverse complement strand
ATGATCCAGGGCGGCGACCCGGATTCGAAACACGCGAAACCCGGTCAACTGCTTGGCGATGGAGATACTACCTACACGCTGCCGTTTGAATACGTTCCCGAATACATTCATAAAGTGGGAGCGCTGGCTGCAGCCCGTGAAAATGACGACATAAATCCCAACAAGGAATCATCCGGCTCACAGTTCTATATTGTCCAGGGAAAGAAATTTACTGACGAAGAACTGAACGCAGTGGAACTGAAAGTGGAGCGCCGCACCAAGCAGTTCATCATGATGAAACTGCTTAAAAACCAGGGTGATTCAACCGCCCTGAAAGAGTTCAAATCGTATGCTGATAAAAGGGATACAGCTAATATGCGAATGATGATTGATAAGTATAAGAATGCCGTTGAAGCGGAGTATATGCGCACCAAACCCTTCAAACTCACCGAAGAGCAGCGGAAGATCTATAAAACAATCGGCGGAACGCCACACCTCGATGGCGCCTACACGGTTTTTGGCGAGGTAGTTCACGGCATGGATGTTGTAAACAAGATTGCCGCAATGAAGAAGGATAGTAATGACCGTCCTGCTCAGGATATTCGGATAACTATGAAAGTTATCAGTAGGCGGTAACAATTTTTGAGAATAAAAAGGCGTTTAAAAAAGGGTTATTACACTTATTAGAGCTGCACATCAGTAAACTTCAGCATAAATACAATCAATTCTTAACACCAAACACAATTTAACATGAAAAAACTAACATTCATTTCATTCATTCTTTTATTCTTTTTCACGATGGAACTTGATGCACAAAAGCAGACCAAGGTGCTTATCCACACCGATATGGGCGATATTACCGTTGCCCTGTACAACGATACCCCAAAACACCGCGATAATTTCGTGAAACTGGCCAAAGAAGGTTTTTACAATGGCTCAATCTTTCACCGGGTTATCAAGGGTTTTATGATCCAGGGGGGTGGAGCTGCCGCCGGCAAGGCTGAGACTTCATACCTCATTCCCGCCGAAATTCTGCCAAACCATTGTCATAAAAAAGGCGCTTTGGCTGCTGCACGTACTAACAATCCAAAGAAAGAGTCGAGTGGCTCGCAGTTTTACCTTGTGCAGGGACAGGTTTACACCGCTGCGCAACTTGACCAGTTTGAGGCACAGCGCGGTAAGAAATTCACTGCTGAGCAGCGTACCGCATATACTACCGTGGGCGGGACCCCGCACCTCGATGGTGAATACACCGTTTACGGAGAAGTAGTCAGCGGTATGGATGTGATTGATAAGATTGCAGCCGTTAAAACCGCTACCGGTGATAAACCAGTGCAGGATATTAAAATGTCGATGAAGGTGCTCTAGGACCTGCTTAAATTCCTGCAGCTATTAATTAGTTATAGAGAATTACCCGTTTTTTGCGAACTTTGCAGGAGGCTGTTTCAATAGCCTTCGTGAAACTTTGTGTTTTCTTTCGGGTTACTTCGTGGTTGTTATTTATTTAACCACAAAGGATCACAAAGTACGCACAAAGGATCACAAAGAAAAAGAGTAGTAAAAAAGGCACTTTTGGAACATCCGCTGACCGGATCGGAAATACGATTTAATACCATGAGAGAAAAAATTAGCCTGTTACTCGAAGAAGTCAGAACATTTGCTGCAGCGAATGCTGAAAACCTGGAGCAGTTCCGTATCCGTTTCCTTGGACGTAAGGGTTTGCTTCAGGATATGTTCGACGAATTCAAAACGCTCAGCGTTGAGCAGAAAAGGGATGTCGGGCAACTGCTGAACGAACTGAAGAATGCTGCCCAGGATAAGGTAAATACCCTGATGGAAACCCTGTATAGCAGCAACGGTTCTTCAGAGGTTGAAACGGATCTTACCATGCCTGTGAATTTCCGGGAAACCGGTACCCGGCATCCGTTGAATATTGTACGGAATGAGATCATCCGCATATTCAGACGGCTGGGTTTTACTGTGAGCGAAGGCCCCGAGATAGAGGACGACTGGCATAACTTTTCAGCGCTAAACTTCCCACCCGAACATCCTGCGCGAGACATGCAGGACACTTTCTTTATTGAACAGGATCCTGATATTGCGCTACGCACCCATACTTCCAGCGTGCAGATACGTACCATGGAAACCACCAAGCCGCCTATCCGATCCATTTTCCCGGGAAGGGTTTACCGGAACGAGGCCATTTCGGCCCGTGCCCATTGCTTTTTCCACCAGGTGGAAGGCTTGTATATTGATAAAAATGTATCCTTTGCTGACCTGAAGCAGACCCTGCTTTATTTTGCCAGGGAAATGTTTGCCGCCGATACGCAGATCCGCCTGCGCCCCTCGTATTTCCCCTTCACCGAGCCTTCCGCCGAAATGGATATCTCGTGCAACCTTTGCGGGGGAAAAGGTTGTGGTTTTTGCAAGTATACCGGCTGGGTTGAAATTCTCGGCTGTGGTATGGTGGATCCCAATGTGCTCGAAAACTGTGGCATCGACAGCAAGGTTTATACCGGCTATGCCTTCGGAATGGGCATTGAGCGCATTACCAACCTCAAATACCAGGTAAAGGACCTTCGCATGTTCTCCGAAAACGACCTGCGGTTCTTACGGCAGTTTGAGTCGTCATTTTAAGACTTCAGGATATTATTCCTATGATATACTGCCGGCAGCCTGTGATAATGATCGCGGGCTGTTGTGTTTTTGAAATAAGCCTTACCGCAGAGACGCTAAGGTTACGCGGAGACACAAAGAGTTTATACAAATTGCAGTTTTTGAGGTAGTTTGAGTTATCATTCTGAAATAACGTTCGTGCGCGTCTGGTGTTGACGCGTGCGCTGAAATCATTAAGAAATCCCCAACATTCAGATTTGCCTGGATTTTTCATGTCAGCACTCAGCACTAACCCCTACCAAATCCACGGCAAAATCCTCCAACTCCCTTACAATACTAAAAATTTTTTTTGCTCAACACCCAGCACTTAACACTCGGCACTAACCCCTGCCATATCCCCGGCAAAATCCTCCAACTCCCCTTACAATACTCTGTTCAGTCACATCCTATTATAATATTTGCCTTTTGTAATAGTAATTTTCATATTTTTGAATCTTTCGTTATTCTATCAGTGAATTCAGTAAACTATACTTACTATGAAACAGTACGTATTAATTTACACTATTTGTCTTTCAGCTATGCTCCTCTTTATGGCAGCATGTGAAAAATCCGACAAGAACGAGCCTGATAATTCGTTTAAGGTTGTTAATGCCGATGGTAATAAGTACGACACTATCCATATAGGAACGCAGATATGGCTGAAACAAAACCTGCAGGTTACCCATTACCGCAACGGCGATTCTATTGACAATCTCACGGATAAGAGTGACTGGTTTTTCGCCG
>JANXXZ010000386.1 GCA_025350385.1 Bacteroidales bacterium | reverse complement strand
CAGATTCAATTTGCCTTGTTGGATGCTCACGTTGCGAGCCTGGTAGGCAGAATCATCCCCTGCCTTCTTCATGATGTAATTCCAGGCTGGCATCATCTGGATCGGCACAAGGGGCTTTGGAGTGTACCAGTACAATACCATTACAAAACGGGTTCTTTTCCAGGCCAATTCGCACACGCATCCTTCCCTGATAAAAAACGATGATATTCTTACCTTGTTTACTGACAGCAGGAAAAACATCTGGGTTGGAAGCAGTTCCGGGATCTATTCCCTTGCTCCTGAATTAAACGGTCCCGTTAAAGTGAAAGGTTTTAACATGCTGGGGGATCTGTCAAATACATCTATTCATGCCATTCAGATGGATCGGCTGGGTAACCTCTGGGCAACCACAAACCAGGGACTATCCTGCATTGAGGTAAAAAACCAGACTGTGAAGAGCTTTACTTCAAATGACGGGCTGATTAATGTTGAGTACAGTGATGGCGCCTCCTTCTTTGACAATTCAACCGGTAAACTGTATGTCGGGGGTACAATGGGTGTGGATATGATCCAGACGCAGGAAATCAGGTTTGCTTCCTTCTTCCCTCCTATCGCCATCAACGAATTATATATCAGGAACCAGCTTGTGGATATTACCGAAGGAAGTGTACTTACCAGCCGTATGAACCTCCAGCCAAGGCTGGAACTTAGAAGCAACCAGAATGCCCTTGCTTTTTATGTTTCCCCTCTTACCTATTGGGGGAAAGAGCGCCATAAAATATCATACCGCCTGAAAAACTTCGATGACAACTGGGTGGTTAACCCGCAAAACCAGGCTATCAGTTTTACCAATCTGAACCCTGGCAAGTATTTCCTTCAGTTGCGGGTAAGTGACGAGAATGGTAACTGGTCGCATAAGATTAAAGAAGTTGAAATCGTCATTAATCCTCCTTTCTGGAGAACGGCCTGGGCCATAGCGGCCTATATCCTGGTTATTATCGGAATCCAGCTATTGATCATCCGTTCGTACCGAAGGCGTGAATCACGAAAAATAGAGGCTGAACTCCAGGAGTTCGCGCAGCAAAAGGAGAAGGAACTGCAGAATTATAAACTTGAGTTTTTCACCAACGTAGCGCATGAATTACGGACTCCGCTCACGCTGATCACCTCGCATATCCATGCGCTGCTTGAAGAAACGAAGAATGAGAGTAAAAATTTCCGTCTGCTGAAGGTTTACAACAACAGTCTGAAATTGCAGAAACTCGTTCTTGAGATCATGCAATTTCGGAAACTGGAAAAGGGGAAAGAACCCCTTAACATCAGCAGGGTCAATCCTGAAATCCTGGCGCTTGAAGTTATCTCAGACCTTGAACCGATGGCTCAGAAAAGAGAAATTACCTGTGAAGTTATTTGCGATCAAAAAGATGTACAAGTAAACACGGATGCCGATAAATACCAGCGTATACTGACAAACCTGGTTTCCAATGCAATAAAGTATAACAATCCGGGTGGCCATGTAAAAGTGAGGATCACTTATGATGCAGATGCATTCATTACCGAAGTTGAGGATAACGGAATTGGCATAAACCCTGAACTCAGAAGCAAGGTTTTTGAACCTTTTGGCATTTCATCGGCTCAGAAAAGAGGGAGTTTCCCGGGTTACAGTTCAACAGGACTCGGGCTGGCTGTCACCAAAGGAATCGTTGAATTGCTCCGGGGGACCATCACTTTCGAGAGCAAGCCCAATGAAGGCACCCTCTTTATCTGCCGTTTCCCCTTTGTGCACCAGGTAAATACTACAAACCTGATGGATGTGCACCTTGATGATATGGAAGAAATAGCCTTTGTGGAAGAATCAAGGTCGGAAGAGGTTCCTTCACCGGTTGATGTTTCGCCCGAAAAACCTACCGTTTTACTGGTTGATGATGATCCTGACATCCTCCGGTTGTTAAACGACATGCTCAGTCCTTTGTATAACCTGTTCTTCGCCAAAAACGGTTCCGAAGCGATGATTATCCTGGGAAACCAGCGGATTGACCTGGTGGTTTCCGATATCATGATGCCCGAAATGGATGGCATAGAGCTCTGTTTTAAAATAAGGGAGAATTTTGATACCAGCCACCTGCCGTTGATCCTGCTTACAGCCAAGGCTGAAATAGAAGACCGTATCAAAGGGCTGCAGGCTGGTGCTGATTCCTATATCCCAAAACCTTTTCATCCTGATCATCTCAAAATAAGGATTGAAAAACTCCTGACCCTAAGGCAGAATATAAGGAAACGTTTTGGCAGCCAGGATGAAAGCGCTTCGCTCATCAGCGAGATCCCGGATCCGTTTTTCCAGAAGCTGTTAACCTTCATTGATGAAAATATCGACGATGAGAACCTCCTGGCAGAAAAACTATGTGAAAGGTTAGCCATCAGCAAGTCATCGCTTTACAATAAAACCAAATCGGTACTGGGAACCACCCCACACGGGCTGATCAATGAACGCCGGGTGCGGAAAGCCTCCATCCTGCTCGACTCCACCACCCTTACCGTGAGCGAGATCATTGACCAGACCGGTTTTAACAGCCGGGCCCATTTTTATGAGTTATTCAACAAGTCATTTGGTTGTTCACCTTCAGAATACAGGCTGAAGAGGAGGGCGGAGAGTTGAGACCGGGGGACAAGGAGATAGGGCGAGGTGCGAGGAGCGACTGGGCGAGAGAGTGAGGGAGCGACTAGGAGAGGGACGACTGGGCAAGGAGCTACTGGGCGAAGGGACGAGGGGCGATTGGGTGAGGCAAATAGATTATCATGAAATTTCTTTTAGAAAATCCATTACATTCATCCGGGTATGAAATAATAATCCGGATATTCTTTCCCGGTTAACCCTAACAGGCCTTATTCCGACCTGGTTTTTCTGAAACCTTCAGCAGAATGCCAATTTTGGAACAGGGCAGACAAGATAGGGAACAGGGCGGACAGGTTTTTAACTTTGTGATGCTAGATTTGCTATCCTGAAACAGATTGTAAAATGGATATAGCAAATCGTTTTCCCACAAACCCGCTTCTTCGTCCCGCCGATTTAAAGCCCGGCATCAACGGCATGGAAATCGTATGCCTGCTCAACCCGGGTGTATTCGGATTTGAGGGGAAAATATGGCTTCTCCTCAGGGTGGCCGAAAGGCCTAAGCAGATTGCAGACAAGATCAGTTTCCCGGTATATAACAATAAAGGCGAAATTGAAATCCTCAGTTTTGATAAAAACGATCCTGACCTGGATGCTACTGATCCCAGGGTAATCAATTATAAAAAGAAAGATTACCTCACGACCCTTTCATACCTGAGGCTGGTTTGCAGCGACGACGGGGTGAAGTTTTACGAACCGGAAGGGTATCCCCCCATTTTCGGCAAAGGTGAACTTGAAACCTTTGGTATTGAAGACTGCCGGGTTGCCACGATGAAAGATGGGTTCGGCCTTACGTTTACAGAAGTTTCGGAATTCGGTGTCGGTGTCGGTCTCATCCGCACTACTGACTGGAAGAATTTCCACCGCGAAGGGATGATCATTCCTCCGCATAATAAGGATTGTGCCCTCTTCGAGGAAAAAATTAACGGGATGTACTATGCTCTTCACCGCCCCAGCAGTCCCGAACTTGGCGGTAACTACATCTGGCTGGCCGAATCGCCGGACATGGTGCATTGGGGCAGGCATAAATGTATTGCAACGGTACGTCCCGGTTTGTGGGACTCGGTCCGGGTGGGGGCCGGTGGGGCGCCCATCAGGACCGAACAAGGCTGGCTTGAGATTTATCATGGCGCCAATAGTAACCACCGCTATTGCCTGGGTGCACTCCTGCTCGACATCAACGATCCTTCAAAAGTTCTCGCCCGCAGCGTTGAACCCATTATGGAACCTGTTGAGACCTATGAGCAGACAGGTTTCTTCGGCAATGTTGTGTTTACTAATGGCCATTATGTAAAAGGCGACGACATTTTCATGTATTACGGTGCAAGCGACGAAGTAATTTGTGGCGCCAGGTTCTCATTATCCGAAATACTTTCAACCCTCACTTAACAGCAAGCACCCTCTATGATAGCCAAACTAACTGCCGAATTCCGCTTTTTCCTTTCGATGCCGCACAATATGCGGGTGCTGCTCATTACCAATATGCTGTACGCATTGGTATTGCCGGTAGTTGAGATCTTCATGGCTGCATACATCATGCGCTATTTTGCCAGTACCAGTTACGTGGCCATTTTCCAGGTTGCCATGTATACCGGTATCATCATTACTTCGCTTACCAACGGCTTCCTGCTCAAAAGTTTTAAGGTGGCCAATCTTTATAGTTTCGGAATCCTGCTAAGCGGCCTGTCGATGGTAGGAATGATGTTCGTTAAAGACATTGCCCTGCCGGGATTGATCGTATCCGGTACCCTTATCGGGGCAGCATCCGGCTTCTTCTGGACCAACCGTTACCTGATGGCTCTCAATACCACTGCCGATGATAACCGCAATTATTTTTTCGGGCTCGAATCATTTTTCTTTACCATCTCAAATATAGCTATTCCTTTAGCCATTGGTGCATTGCTTGCTTCTATCGACGGGG
>JANXXZ010000290.1 GCA_025350385.1 Bacteroidales bacterium | reverse complement strand
GAGATGGAAATGGCTGCAGCCTATGCCCTTGCTGACCTGGCTAAACAACCTGTTCCGGAAGCAGTAAATATCGCTTACAACACCCGTAACCTGAAATTTGGCACCGACTATATCATTCCCAAACCTTCAGATCCCCGGCTTATCTTGAACGTAGCACCCGCTGTTGCCAAAGCTGCAATGGAAACCGGGGTTGCCCGGAAACCTATTACTGATTGGACAGCTTACCAGGAAGAATTAGGGAAACGGCTGGGATTGACTAATCCGCTTATCCAGCAAATAAAGGGGAGAGCCCGGAATAACCCAAAACGGGTCGTTTTTGCCGAAGCAGAAAATTACAAAATGCTGAAGGCTGCAGAAATTGTGATTGATGAAGGAATCGCCTGCCCGATTTTATTAGGCGATAAGGCAATTATCACTTCCCTTATTGAACAATACGACCTTGAATTGCCATGCATCGAGATAATTGATCCCCGGGCCGATGACCAAATGGAGAACCGGCAGTTATTTGCAGCACAGTATTATGAAAAACGGAAACGCCGTGGTGTGAATATGCAGCTGTCGCTCGACTTTATGACCCACCGCAATTTCTTTGGTCCCAGCCTTGTAAATAACGGCATGGCTGATGCAATGATATCAGGGTTGACCACCAGTTATCCTGAAACCATACGCCCGGCATTACGCATTATCGGTAAAAAGAAAAATGCCTCAGTCATTTCCGGCATGTACATCATGCTGACGAAGAAGGGACCATTCTTTTTTGCCGATACTACGGTTAACATGAATCCTTCCGTTGAAACGATGGTGGAAATTACACTTCAGACCGCTGAGGCTGTGCGAACATTCAATATTGAACCCCGCATAGCCATCCTCTCCTATTCAAACTTCGGTTCGGTTGAGGGAAATATTCC
Source organism: Bacteroidales bacterium (assembly GCA_025350385.1). GTDB lineage: Bacteria > Bacteroidota > Bacteroidia > Bacteroidales > UBA4417 > UBA4417. The sequence continues at coordinate 7,047 of JANXXZ010000290.1, read as the reverse complement.
CCTGAAAGTGCGCGAAACAGTTGCCATCCTTCACCGCAAATATCCGGACCTCATTGTTGACGGCGATATGCAGGCTAATTTTGCCATTAACAACGAAATGATGAAAGAACATTTCCCTTTCAGTAAGTTAGCTGACGGAGGTCCCGCCAATACACTCATTTTCCCTTACCTCACAGCAGGAAATATCGCTTATAAACTGATGCAGGAACTGGGCGGGGCAGAAGCTATCGGCCCGGTTCTGATGGGATTAGGCAAATCCATACATGTACTCCAGATGGGTTCATCAGTAAATGAGATTGTGAACATGACCGCAATCGCCGTTATTGATGCCCATGCTCATGAACTTGCAGATGCTGAGGATATTCCCGAGATCCTGGAATTCCCGGCCTGAACAGCCTGATTTTCTCTTTTTAATTCATCAAATTGCCGGTAAAAGATAAACTTACCGGCAATTTGTTATTTTTTTCAAAATCATATATGCAAATTTGTAAATATTTTATACTTTCGTAGGCATCGAACCGTTAATGAATTTTGAATAATAATTCTCATGATGAAGAAAATAACTGTAATTGGCGCCGGAAACGTGGGCGCAACCTGTGCCAATGTAATTGCCAATAAGGATTTGGCCCGCGAGGTCGTTTTAGTGGATATTAAGGAAGGAACTGCCGAAGGTAAGGCCCTGGATATCTGGCAAACCTCTTCAATCCTTAATTTCAACACACGCGTTATTGGTTCAACCAATGATTATCTGAAAACCAAAGGATCAGGAATTGTAGTTATTACTTCAGGACTTCCGCGTAAGCCCGGAATGAGTCGCGATGATCTGATCAAAACAAATGCGATGATCGTGAAAGAGGTTACTGAAAAGGTGATCCGTTACTCACCCGAAGCCATCATCATCATTGTTTCAAATCCCCTTGATGTCATGACCTATTGCGCCTATAAAGCAGCGCTCAAGGACGAACGTAAGGTCTTCGGAATGGCAGGCATCCTTGATACGGGGCGGTATAAAGCTTTTATTGCCGATGCACTGAAAATTTCACCTAAGGATATCCATTCCATGTTGCTGGGCGGTCATGGCGATACCATGGTTCCGCTGCCACGATATACTTCCATCGGGGGAATTCCTATTACTGAACTCCTGAATAAGGAAGAAATTGATAAAATTGTAGAACGCACCCGTAAAGGTGGTGGCGAACTGGTAAACCTTATGGGGACATCAGCCTGGTATGCACCGGGAGCTGCAGCAGCACAAATGGTAGAAGCCATTGTTGATGATCAGCAGCGTATTTTCCCTGTCTGTGCCAAACTGAACGGAGAATACGGGCTAAGGGACGTTTTCCTCGGGGTACCTGTAAAACTTGGTGCCAACGGTATTGAAGAGATCATTGAGCTTAAATTAGGAAAAGATGAAAAGAAAGCAGTGGAAGAATCGGCTGCTTCTGTTAAATCAATGATGGACGTTCTTGATGCGATGAATCTTTTTGAAGAATAATTCCAACTCATATCTTAGAGGCTGCTTTATTAAAGGATAAGGCAGCCTTTTATTTTTACAGCCTATGCAAAAAATTGTCATCCTCACCGGTGCCGGCATAAGCGCCGAAAGCGGTATCAGGACATTCCGCGACAGCGGCGGGTTGTGGGAAGAACACCGGGTCGAAGATGTTGCCACTTTCGATGCCTGGCTCAACAACCCTATACTGGTGATGGATTTCTACAACCAGCGGAGGAAGCAATTGCTGGAAGTGGAACCCAATGCTGCACATCATGCACTGGCTAAACTTGAAGAACGGTTCGATGTGCAAATCATCACACAGAATGTGGATGATCTGCACGAACGGGCAGGCTCATCAAAAGTTCTTCACCTGCACGGGGAGCTGAAAAAAGCAAGAAGTACCGTTGACGAAAGCCTTGTATACGATGTGCAAGGCTGGGAACTTAAATTTGGTGATACCTGCGAAAAAGGTTCGCAATTGCGCCCTCATATCGTTTGGTTTGGCGAAGCTGTGCCGATGATTGAACCGGCTGCTGAACTTTCGGCCGAAGCTGATATTTTCATTGTGATCGGCACATCACTAAATGTATACCCGGCGGCCGGCCTGATAAATTATGTCCCGGTTTCGTGTATGAAATATCTTGTAGATCCCAATGCTTCGCCGTTGCCGGGAATCAGAAACCTCAGCATTATCCGTGAAAAAGCCGGAACAGGAGTTCCTGAACTGGTTGAAAAATTGTTGGCACTTTAACAATGAAAGTTAAAATCAGTTCCCGATCAGCAAATCATGATTCAATAAGGACGAATATTGTATTGTCGGAACCTGATTCCTGATCCGGGAAAACTGTTACCTTTGCTGAACTAATCCAACCCTGAATGAAGAAATTAATGCTTCTGTTAAGCCTGCTGATCATAATTGGTTCGTGCAAAAAAGATGCTGTAGACTATATGGCTCTTGATAAAAAAACGATCGGGGATTACCTTTCAGCCAATGGCCTTACCGCGCAATCCACATCCGAAGGAGTATATTATATTATTGATCTTCCAGGTGGAAACACTCACCCAACAGCAGCCTCTACTGTGAAGATTCATTATAGGGGATACCTTACTGATGGAACTACCTTTGATGAAACTACCGGGACTCCGATAACTTTGTCCTTAACAAATGTAATCAAGGGATGGCAGATCGGTGTTCCCCTGTTTGGCAAAGGAGGAAAAGGCCATTTATTCATTCCTTCTGACCTGGGGTACGGTGCAACTGCCAATACCAAAATTCCGGCACATTCGGTTTTGATTTTCGATATTGTCCTTTCTGATTTCAACTAGTCACTGAATGCCCGGTTCAATTAATCGCAGCGCTGAACAAAACGAGTTTGCATTGGCCTTCCGCAAAGCAGCCGACTATTGCGCAAGCCAGGAACATTGTACCAGTGAAATCCGCTTAAAATTGAAATCCTGGGGATTTGACAGAAATACCGAACAAATCATCAGCCGCTTGCTGAACGAGAGTTTTATTGACGAACTGCGCTATTCGAAAGCATTTGCCCGCGGAAAATTCAGGAACCTGCGTTGGGGTAGAATTAAAATAAAAGCACAACTCCGGATCAAGGGGATCGATATAAATTACATTGCCATTGCACTCAGGGAAATTGATGAACTGGAATACCACGATTGTCTGACAGCCCTGATAAAAAAGAAATTGCATGAACTGGGCGGCACCTCAGTTGAAAACAACTTTAAAGCAATGCGATTCGCACTCAGTAAAGGATTTGAGCCCGGACTGATACAGGAAGTGATGCGCGATCGCTTGTCAGGTAATTGAATTAAATCATCCCATCCTTTTCTCATTTCAAGGATTTTTCGACTAAAAACCATTAACATATAACCAATAACCAAATGATAACCAACGAATCAATTAGAGATATTGCAAAGCGGATTGAAGCGCTGAGGAGGTTCCTTTGACATTGATGACAAACTTGAACTGATTGCCGAAGAAGAAGCGGTAACCCACGAAGCAGGTTTCTGGAACGACCCCAAGAAAGCTGAACTGGTAATGAAGTCAATCCAGGAAAAAAAGAGCTGGACGATGGACTTTGAGAACGTGATCTCAGCTTTTGATGATCTCCAGGTGCTGTATGACTTTTTCCAGTCGGAGGAATCTACCGAACAGGAAGTTGATCAGCAATACAACATTACAATCAGGCAGATAGAAGCGCTTGAGTTCCGGAATATGCTAAATAATGAAGAGGATAAACTGAGCGCTATCCTCCAGATAAATTCAGGCGCCGGTGGCACAGAGAGCCAGGACTGGGCCCAGATGCTTATGCGGATGTACATCCGCTGGGCTGAACGGAATAATTACAAGGTCCGCGAACTTGATTTTAACGAGGGCGACGGCGCAGGACTTAAGTCAGTCGCTCTTGAAATAGAAGGCGATCATGCTTTCGGCTACCTCAAGGGTGAAAACGGAGTACACCGGTTGGTGCGGCTATCTCCTTTCGATTCGGCCAACCGCAGGCACACCTCCTTTGCATCTGTTTATGTTTACCCGGTTGTTGACGAAAACATCAATATCCAGATCAATCCTGCTGATATTTCCTGGGATACCTTCAGGAGCAGCGGCCCCGGTGGACAGAATGTAAATAAGGTTGAAACGGCCGTCAGGCTTAAGCATGAACCTTCCGGAATCATAGTTGAATGCCAGGTTACCCGGTCGCAACTTCAGAATCGTGAAAAGGCCCTGCAAATGCTGAGATCGCAACTCTACGAGATTGAACTTCGCAAGAAAAAGGAAGCCATTTCAGAAATTGAAGGTAAAAAGAAGAAAATCGAATGGGGCTCACAAATCCGGAGTTACGTCCTGCACCCTTATAAAATGGTGAAAGACCTGCGGACTGATTATGAAACTTCAAACGCTGCTGAGGTGCTCGATGGTGACTTGAATGATTTTATTAAGGCTTTTTTAATGGAGTTCGGGAGAGATACTGAATAGTAGTACCCCTGAAAGGGAAAAACCACTTAACACCAAGATTGCAGTTATTTATATGGCAAACCATAGTTAAGTCAAAAATAAAAATGCAAATTGCAAATTGCAAAGGTAAAAACTGTTGTAATTAATTTAGTGTTCTTAAAAATTAGGGACAATTACGCTTTGTCGTAAAATAATACACTTTGAAAGACATTGGCAGGAAGTAGTCTTTCTAATTTACCTGTTGATCTTCTCTTTAGCCCTCGGTGTCATCAGCGCCGGCTTGGTTAAAGTCAATTAAAAAATCGCAACTATTCATCACCTAATTAAATAAAATTCAAGAGTGTAAATGCCACATATTCACAAATTTAATTAAATATTTTAACTGCCAATGGCAGTTGAAATATTATAAAACAGTAAAATTATTGCGTTATAATTACAATGCTCTTAGCTAATAATCTGTGAATCTGTGGCTTAAATGGGGTAAATAGTTACAAAAAATCTATATCCAAAAAGATTTACCCGGTAAATGCGAAAGATGACCAAAGACGATAAAATTGCCCTATCAATTCTGGCAATACTAACTGTACCGGTGATTTACTTTGCACTATTTGTGCCATTCGAGGGCGATACAGGTGATAGCATGAATCATTATTACTTTGCCCGTTATGCCTTTGGCGATGCCAGGCTTTTACTCGATCACTGGGCAAAACCCTTTTTCACCTTACTGGCTTCACCCTTTGCTCAATTCGGGTTTGCAGGCATGAAGCTTTTTAATGGTATTGCCGGTATTCTTTCGGCATGGATGGCCTATGAGATAGCCCAAAAACTTGATCTCCGTTTTCCGTGGCTTGCCATCGTATTTGTGTTGTTTGCTCCCGATTACTTTGTCAAACTCTTTTCAGGTTACACTGAACCGCTATTCGGGCTGATGCTCATTACGTCAATTTATCTCGTGATGGACAAACGGTTTTATTTATCGACATTATTACTGTCATTCCTGCCGTTTGTCCGTTCGGAAGGGCTTATTATCATAGTGGTATTTGCTTTCTACTTCCTCTTTGCCAAAAAATTAAAACCAATAGTTCTGCTGACAACTGGTCACCTGGTTTATTCCATTGCAGGTTTTATAGCCGGGAAAAGCCTGCTCTGGGTTTTTACCGAGATTCCTTACGGTGTTAACAGTGTTTACGGGAAAGGTAATTTCTCCCATTATCCCGGTCATTTACTTTTATCGATGGGAGTTCCCTTATTCCTGCTCTGCGTTACGGGCATCCTGCTGATTTGCGGGAGTATATTTTTAAAAAAGACAGGATTATCTTCAAAATTCAGGAATGAAATCATTCTCCTTCTGTTCGGGAGTTTCCTGGCGTATTTCCTGTTTCACACCTTCAGCTGGGGGTTAGGCCTTTTCGGTTCCATGGGGGTGACCCGGGTGTTATGCGTATTGATACCTCTGCAGGGAGTAATTTCACTCATAGGTCTTAATTTCCTGGCCAACCGGGTATTCACCAAACAGGCTATCATCATGTATTCAGTTTACATCCTCTTTATTTGTTACATCCTTATCTTCCCGTTTATGCATAATCCGGCTTCCATTAATTGTGAAAAGGATTTGCGCCGCACGCCGGACATGCTGATCATGCATGGCATAGCTTCCGAAATTCACAGATCCTTTCCTGATAAATATCTTTATTATTCCAATCCGTATCTCAGTTATGCCCTGGATATAAACCCCTTTGACCGATCAAAACACCGCTGTTTTACCGACTGGCAACTTGAAAAATCGCTTCGGCCGAATTCCCTCCTGATCTGGGACAGCTGGTTCTCGGTTTCAGAAGAAAGAACCGATTCAACACGGTTGTTGAAGGATTCAACACTAAAATTAATCAGGCGCTATCCGGACCCTGAGCATAAATCTGCCTCAGAATTCATTCTATTTAAACACCAATAATTTGTGATAAACGTTTAGCATATCTTTCGGATTTTTCTACCTTTATCCGATAGAACACAGTATGAATTCCATGTTGACCATTTACCACAATCCCAAGTGCCGTAAGTCCCGCGCAGGCCTTGATTATCTTAAGGGAAAAGACCGGGAATACACCCTGGTTGAATATCTCCGCAATCCGCTTACCCGGGAGCAGTTGAAAGACCTGCTCATGAAACTCAACAAAAAGCCGCACGAAATTGTGAGGACGCAGGAAGACATTTACAAGGAGCAGTTCAGGGGAAAGACATTCAGCGATGAAGAATGGATTTCCATTCTGCTTGAGTACCCAAAACTGATGCAACGACCCATTGTAGTGTTTGGTTACAAGGCAGTACTCGGGCAGCCGGTGGAAGAGATTGACAGGCTTTTTGAGTGATCATTCTTTGAATTTAAAACTATAAAACCACACTTATTCCAGTTACTATGAAAACCCGCATCGAAAAAGACACCATGGGAAACGTGGAAGTTCCCGCCGACAAATACTGGGGCGCCCAGACTGAACGTTCGAGAGGCAATTTCAAAGTCGGGCCGGAAGGCTCCATGCCCAAAGAAATCATCCGCGCTTTTGCTATCCTGAAAAAGGCGGCAGCC
>JANXXZ010000283.1 GCA_025350385.1 Bacteroidales bacterium | reverse complement strand
AAAACTGCCGTCAGTGCGAAAAAAAGAATTCTTTTGGTATAATTCTTCATGTGTATGATTGTTGTTGATTTGACTTCATTGTCATTATCAACAGCAAAAGTACTTATTGGGAAGCATTTCTTGTAAATAATATTCCACTTTAACAATTCATAAATTATAGTCTAAATAGATTGTTTACTACTGAATAAGAGCTGTGAAACTTCGACAGGAATTACCCGCTATGGATTGGTTTTCACCAGGAAATAATTCTTCTTCCCTTTCTGTACCAGAATATACCGGTTATTGAGAAGCAGGTTTCCAGTAACGGTAAAGTCTTCACTTACTTTTTCCTTATTCAGCTGAACTCCTCCGTCTTTTAACATCCTGCGTGCCTCGCCCTTACTTGGGAAAATATCCGTTTTGTCGGCAAGAAAATCCACCAACCCTATACCGGCCTCCAATTCATTCTTATTTATTTCAAACTGCGGAACTCCTTCAAAAACATTCAGCAACGTTCTTTCGTCCAGATGATGAAGGGTTTCGGTAGTGCCTTTGCCGAACAGAATTTCAGAAGCTTCGACCGCCTGCTTATATTCGGCTTCACCATGAACCCGGATGGTTATATCTTTCGCAAGCGCTTTCTGAAGAGTGCGGAGATGTGGAGCGGCATCCTGTTCTTTTTCCATTCCTTCCACTTCTTCCTTGCTGAAAAGAGTATAAATGCGGATGTATTTCTTGCTGTCCTCATCCGAACAATTGAGCCAGAACTGGTAGAAGGCATAAGGCGAGGTCTTCTCGGGATCAAGCCAGATGTTACCTTTCTCGGTTTTACCGAATTTCCCGCCGTCAGCCTTGGTAATCAAGGGACAGGTGAGAGCAAAAGCTTCGCCACCGGTCTTGCGGCGGATCAGTTCGGTACCGGTCGTGATATTCCCCCACTGGTCGCTGCCGCCCATCTGGAGTTTACAGTTTTTATGTTCATACAAATAAAGGAAATCATACCCCTGTACCAGCTGGTAGGTGAATTCGGTAAATGAAATACCCGTTTCAAGCCGTTTTTGCACCGAATCCTTTGCCATCATGTAATTTACCGAAAGGTGTTTGCCTACATCGCGGAGGAATCCAAGGAAGGAGAAGCCCTTCATCCAGTCATAATTGTTTACGATTTCAGCGGCATTTGGTATTGAAGCGTCAAAATCGAGAAATTTGAGCAATTGATCCTTTATACAGTCCTGGTTATGCCGGAGCAGCTCTTCTGAAAGCAGGTTCCGTTCCTCACTTTTACCTGAAGGATCGCCGATCATTCCTGTTGCGCCGCCCACAAGCGCCAGCGGACGATGCCCCGCCATCTGGAAATGCTTCAGCATCATTATGCCTACAAGGTGCCCAATATGCAGTGAATCCGCTGTGGGGTCAATACCAACATAAGCAGTTGCCATCCCTTTCGACAGCATTTCCTCCGTTCCGGGCATGCTGTCGTGTATCATTCCTCTCCAGCGAAGTTCTTCAACAAAATTCATAGATGTCAGGTTTTGCGGCAAAGTTAGGAAAACTATTCATTGCATTGGGTCAGCCGGAGTTGTTCCGGGAAGGCTGTTTCATTCTTATTTGAGGCAATATTACAAGGATAAAATGGCGATATTTGTTTTCAAATATGTCCTTATGAAAACCTCCGTTTTGATTCTGATTTGCTGTGTTGATGCCCTGAATGTGTTTACACAAAAGCCGTTTGAGTCGTATGATCTCACAAAGGAGCATGCTTTTACCTCCAATTGCGAGGGACCTGCAGTGGATAAATCCGGGAATCTTTATGTGGTCAATTACATAAAGGACGGAACCATAGCCTTGATCCGCAGGCATAAATCCCCGGCAATATTTGTGACCTTACCCGAAGGCTCTGTTGGTAACGGGATCCGTTTCAACAAAACGGGCGAAATGTTTGTGGCCGATTATCAAGGTCATAATGTACTGAAAGTTGATATGAAGACCCGGGCAGTGAGTGTTTTTGCGCACAGCGAAAAACTGAACCAACCCAATGACCTTGCTATCAGCAATTCAGGTATCCTGTTTCTATCGGACCCAAACTGGAAGGAAAGCACCGGTCAGATCTGGAGAGTACTGCCTGACGGAAAGCTTTCAATCCTCGAAGCGGACATGGGTACTACAAATGGTATTGAGGTTTCGCCCGATGATAAACATCTTTATGTGAATGAAAGTGTACAGCAACGAATATGGGTTTATGACCTGGATGCAAAAGGCGATATCTCGGATAAACAACTCTTTTTTCAATTTCCGGATTTCGGGCTGGATGGCATGCGTTGCGACTCACAAGGAAATTTATATGTGGCACGATATGATAAAGGCTTCATTGCCATTCTCAGCCCCGAAGGAAAGTTGCTTCGGGAGGTTCCGACCAAAGGTAAAAAGACCTCTAATGTTACCTTCGGAGGTAAGGATGGGAAAACGGTTTATGTGACCCTGCAGGACCGGGGATGCGTGGAGTGGTTCGGGTCTGAAACCGCCGGGGCACGCTAGGGTTAAGTTAAAAGTAAAAATGCAAAATTCAAATGTCAAAATAGCTGTAATGCGCGCTGTTATCCAGGATGTTGGTGGGACAAAGTAGCCTTGACATGACACTAGCACATTATTTCAACAGGTATTTTTTTATCCAGATTTTAAAGATCGGGTCTCCAATTTCAACAGTTTTACCATTGATTTCTATAATTTCCTTGTTTTCCAGGGCTGTCAGCATTCTCTTTATATTCCCGGGAGTCCCCAGGTTATATTTTCTGACCGTTTCGGAGGCGGTAAGTTGTTTTTCGCCCGAAGTAACAGCTTTAAGGAAATTTATCTGAAGGTTGGTCAGGCCGTCAGTTTCATGCTGGTAAAACATGGATTGCTGGTTAATCAGATCCTGGATAGCCTTCTCCAGAATTTCCTGATTACATTCCTGTTCGGTAAGGGTCCAACATTGGTAGGAAAGAAACTGCACATAATAAGGATGATTTTCCATGAGACTTGCAATGCGGGATGCAAGGGTTGAAGTAATGCTCTTCCCTGTATCAGCAAATCCTTGTACGATGTATGATTCCCAATATACCTGTTCAATTTTTTTTAACCACATCAGGTCCCCAAACCGGTAAAATGGCATCCCCTGATGCTGGAACAATCCGGCCATCATGTGTTTTTTGCTTCCATAAATGATATAACAACTTTGCTTGTGGTGTTGCCAGAATGAACGTAACTGTTTCTGAAAAGCCAGCGGTTCATCAAAAAAACCAATATTCTGAAATTCATCAAGGCATACTACCAGCCTTATCCCTTTTTCTGTTGCTATTTTTTCGGGTAAGTCAAGAATTTCTTCAGCCGATTGCCTGATGGCTGCATAATCAAGGGTTATGCTGAAGTCGTGCAATGGATCCTCACCAAAACTAAACTTTGGAGCCAGGTTACCAAAAAATTTCTTCGCGGTATCAATCCATTCTTCCCATCGATTTGAGGTCGATTTTATAAGCTGAGTGGCAAATTTCTTATAGAACTCTTCTTCAGTACGGATTGTGAATAAGTCCAGGAAACAGAAAACGGTTTTTGGGTCCTTATTTTCCAATGCCACCTGCGCCACCAGTGACGTTTTTCCCCATCGGCGGGGAGATATTAGAATCGTATTGATTCCGGAACTCAGGTTTAAGGTCAGCCGGGTGCGCTCTTCTTCACGATCAAGGAAAACCGCTCCTGTTATTACTGAACCAAATTCAAACGGGCTATTCATAATAACTGAATTTTACACAAAGGTAATATACAATTTTGTAATATACAACATTGTATTATATATAAATGTATAATACAATGTTGTATAATATCAATTACGCTGAATATCAATGTTTTAAAATCTTATTTTGTTAGTTTCCAGAATTATTTCTGACTAAATTCATCTCATGGATTGCTTTACACTAAAATAAATCAAATCCAGCCTCCTGGCTACATTCTGTCCTTATAGTCATTGCCTTTTATGCTCAGAAACCTGCTATTTCCCAAAAATCAACGTAATGTGCTTTTTAATGACCAGGAGGAAGCAAATACAAACTATCTTCAGGAATAATTATTCACAATCGGAATTCACGTCTAAATTCTGGTGAAATTTGAATTTCCGTAATTCTGTCTATAAACTTCACTTTTATGATCCGCATCTTACATACATCCGACTGGCATTTAGGGAAAAGGCTTGAACGTTTCTCGCGGCACAGTGAACAAATCGCCGTTTTAAACGAAATTGCCGGAATTGCTGAAAGGGAAGATGTGGATGCAGTGTTCATAGCCGGTGACCTGTTCGACACCTTTAACCCGCCGGCCGAATCGCTCGACCTATTTTACAAGACCCTGAAACGGCTTGCCAAAAACGGTGCCCGGGCAGTTGTAGCCATTGCCGGCAACCACGATATGCCCGAACGCATCGAGGCTCCTGATCCGTTAGCCCGGGAATGCGGGATCGTTTTTGCCGGCTTTCCCGATTCGGTTATTGCTCCTTTCAGTCTGGAGCAGGGTTTTTCCATTTCAAGATCAGAGCCCGGTTTTATAGAAATTCTGCTTCCAAACAAACCTGCACTCCGGATACTTCTGACACCTTATGCCAACGAAATGCGCCTCCGTAAAGGGTTACAGGAAGACGACAGCGAAGAGGAACTGCGGCAAATTCTGTCAAACCACTGGAAAGATCTTGCAGACCGGTTCTGTGATACAGAAGGAGTAAACCTGCTTTTGTCGCACCTTCTTTTCATGCCTGAAGGCTCCGAAACTCCTGAAGAACCGGAAGATGAACGACCCATCAACCACATTGGCGGAGCCCAGGCCATATTTTCCTCCGCTATACCTGCAGCTATGCAATATACCGCTCTGGGGCACCTGCACCGTAAGATGATAATGGATACCCGGCCCTGCCCGGTAGTCTATTGCGGAAGTCCTCTTTCCTATTCATTCAGCGAAGCAGGTCAGCAGAAATACGCAGTAATCGTGGAGCTTGAACCGGGCAAAACGGCTATTGTCAGGCCTGTTGAACTTACTGCCGGACGGAAACTTGAACGTAAAAGGTTTGATAACCTGGCTGATGCGGAAACCTGGCTTACCGGGAACCCGGAAGCTTTGGTTGAACTGACGCTGGTTTCGGACAGCTTTTTATCAGGGGCCGACAGAAGGAAACTAAATGAAATTCATGATGGCATTGTAGCCATTATTCCCGAGTTAAGTCGGGACTCTTCCGAATTTGAACCGGAGAGTAAAACTAACAACCCGGCCAGGATTGACAGAACTGAACTGTTTGTTGATTATTTTACAAACCGCAAAGGACAGTTCCCTGACGAAGCTATCATGAATATGTTCAGGGAAATAATTTCGCAAAATGATGAACCATAATGTCGACTGCTTGTCTAATCGATCAAAATGTGACTACAGTTGTCCTGATAAATCGGACAAAAGCACTGAATTACCAACCGGAAAAATGGTTTCAGATCATAACCTATTATTAGTATTGAGTAAATGCAACAGGATGACTTTATTATCGGAGTTCTAACGATCATCAAACCGATTGGTTACGTGATTCTGCCTTACGTATGCACAAGACGTAGCGAAAACTATATAAATGTCGTCGAACGTTTATCCTCGCTCAACATCAACAACTACAATGACTTCGGTAATAACCTGCCTGAACTTTTCACCCTGAGTGAGGCTTTTAACAGCAAGAACCTGTTCAAACAGTTTTCGAGAAAAAAACAATCAGCAAAAGATTTCCTGGACCAGGCTGACCAGAAGTTTATCGATACTTTCATCCGACCCTATATTGACAAAAGACTCGTAAAAATTATCGCTTTGCTGGTTGAAAATCACATAGAACTTTATGATGGAAAGGCGATGCCGAATTTGTATCCTTCCGATAAAATATCCATAGAACCGGAGCAGGCTGAAACACGTTTAAAATTTGTCAGAACCGATGCCGGAACGCAATACATGCTCCGGGCTTTTCATAAAAATGAACTAATAAAACTAAGTATCCCGGGCAACCATGTAATTACAAATGAACCCAGCTGGTATTTATCCCGCAAAAAACTATATGGTTTTAAAGAAGGAATAACAGGGAAATTGCTGACTCCTTTCAGCAGGGTTGAATTGATCGATATTCCAAAGCGCCTGGAGACCCAATACTTCAAGACATTCATAAAAAAAATTATCAACCGTTCGGATATTGAGGCCGAAGGATTCCAGATCAATGATCTTACGCTGCATCCTGCAGCCATTTTATCGCTTGAACTCAACTGGCAGGGATCAGCGGTCCTGATCCTGAGTTTCGATTATGGGGAAAGAATCATCCTCGCCAATGAACCGCAAAAAGTATTTACAAGATTGATTGCTGATGAAAGCGGTTTCATTTTTAACCGGTTCACTCGGAATTTCAAATGGGAGCAATCGAAAATCAGCTTTCTTAAATCAACAGGATTACAGCAGATTGAAGCCACTTTCAGGGTGAAAAGGCCGGTTCATACGGTTGAATTCCCTTTTCAGCTGATCAACTGGCTGGCGCAAAACAGGGAACAGTTAAAGAATGAGGGGTTCTCGATCATTCAGAATTCAGATGTAAAGTACGCACTTGAAATCCCTGAACTTAGCATG
>JANXXZ010000257.1 GCA_025350385.1 Bacteroidales bacterium | reverse complement strand
ACACTCTATAACAACACTTTGATGTTCGAACAATTTATGCGCGTGTTTGCTATTAACCCTAACACTGCAAAAAATCAAAAACTTGTCAAAGAACTGTTGGATTATGGTAAAATCGCCGCTTAAAATTTAACGGAGTATTGTTACCATATCAGGAAAGAAATTGTAATTGAAAACTTCCCGGTAGGAGAAAAACAATGACCAAGATAAAACCAAAACAATCGCAATTATGTATTCATGATATTATTAGAGAGAAAACCAAAATTCCATAAGAAATCTCATTTCACCTACCGCGCAGCGGTTAAAGCATTGTAGGGAAATAATTAATGATTAACAGATTCCCCGTAGGGGATAAACAATGAACGACAAGAGGTCTGGACATTTGGCCGGGTTTCGTTCGTTATGTTTTAGGAAGATAAGGTGGATTGTTCCTTGAGAAGTCCTAATCAGTTACCGCTTAGGGGTTAAAGTATTGTAGAATAATTATTTAGTATTAACAAATTCCCCGCAGGGGATAAACAATGAACGACAAGAGGTCTGGACATTTGGCCGGGTTTCGTTCGTTATGTTTTAGGAAGATAAGGTGGATTGTTCCTTGAGAAGTCCTAATCAGTTACCGCGTAGCAGTTAAAGTATTGTAGAATAATTATTTAGTATTAACAATTTCCCCGTAGGGGATAAACAATGAACGATATGAAACCAGGAACATTCACCCAATTGTACATTCAAATGGTATTCGCTGTTCAAAACCGGGATGCTGTTTTGCACAAAAACATCCGGAAGAGAGTATTTGAATACATGAGTGGAATTATCACGGAAATGAAACACAAATCAATTATAGTAAATGGTGTTTCCAATCATGTACATATCCTGGTTGGACTGAATCCATCAATTTCCATCTCTGACACCGTACATGACATCAAAAGAAGCAGTTCACTATTTATCAACAAGGAACGATTATGCACCGGTAAATTTGCCTGGCAGGAAGGCTACGGGGCATTCTCCTATGGCCGTTCCCAATTGGATGACCTTTACAAATATCTTCAAAATCAGGAAGAGCATCACGGGAAATGCACATTCGAAGAGGAATATATTCAATTCCTGGAAAAATTTAATATTGACTATGATAAACGTTTTTTGTTCGATTTTCTTGACGACCTATAACCCCTACGGGGTAAAAGCATGTTGATTTTTAATGTTTTCTACAATACTTTATGCCCTACGGGCAAATTTGAATATTTAGGGATTACAATTTTTATGTTAAATATTATTATCCATCCATTAATTTTTAAATTATGTGATCCAGAAAGATAAACTATCCAGAGATACTTATTCCTTGGTTGGAATTGGGACGCAATAACAGATACCAGTATGTGTTATAAAAAACGATCACAAATCACAACTTCAGCCTTTAAACCTAATTCATACTATTTCTAAATTACTAATATTCATCATTTTATCAGGAAATTGAGGTTTTATGTGCCTAAATTATTATATATTCGCAATCAACATATCTGCATGAGTCTTCCATTTTAACAAGAACAATAATCATCAAAACTCTTCCAATGAAAACCAGAACAAATACCCATGTAAAACTATTAGTCCTGTTGATCGTAATGCTTTTTCTTGGTATTTATACGACAATGGCACAAAAAGTTACATACCAGGACAATTGGGGAAACCATGGACTCACTATTTCGCAGCAAAGTTCCGATGGTGTTTCACTAAATTTCTCGGTCAAGGAATTCACACTTGAAGATAAAATCATCAATGGGGAAGTAATGATAGAAATTGGTCTCCCTGGTAACTTCCTGCAAAACGATGAGGGATCGCCAAATCTCCCTTCCATCAGCCGGTACATTGCCATCCCGCAGGGAGCAACTGCTCAGCTGGAAATTGTCAGATACCGCACCGAGGAAATGCCTGATATGAACATAGCCCCGGCTCCCCGTATTCCGTTGGATACTGACCGTGAACCACTGCAGTACAATAAGAATATGGCCATTTATTCGAATAATGCATCCTGGCCTGCACAACCGGTCATTATTTCTGAAAAAACACAGATCAGGGGAGTGGATGTTGTAATGATCAGCATTACTCCATATCAGTATAACCCGGTTACAAAAAAGCTGGTTATCTATCGCGACATTGAACTAAAGGTAAACTTTACCGGAGGTAATGGCCATTTTGGTGACAATCGGTTACGAAGCCGATTCTGGGATCCCATTCTGAACGATAATGTTTTCAATAGCGGATCGCTTCCGGCAATTAATTATGCCCAACGAATTGCAAACCAGGATAAAAGCCGTGAAGCCGGCTGTGAATACCTGATCATAGTTCCAACCGATCCGGTTTTCAAACAATGGGCCGACTCACTCAGCGCTTTCCGCACGGAACAGGGAATTCTGACAAAAATAGTCACCATAACTGAAGTCGGGGGAAATACTTCTGCCGCCATTGAGGCTTATATTAATGATGCATACAACAACTGGACGATCCCTCCGGCGGCCTGCCTGTTAATGGCTGATCATGGAACAAATGCTGCAACCAATATTACTTCCAATATCCTGAACGATCATCCGGATGGGTATAACCCCTATATATCCGATAATCCGTATGCCGATGTTACGGGCGATAAATTACCTGACATCGCTTTTGCCCGGATGGCAGCAAATAATTTCACTGAACTCCAGACCATGGTTACCAAAGGCCTGAACTATGAAAGGAATCCGCCCACCGATCCGGACTTCTATAATCATCCAGTTACTGCGTTAGGGTGGCAAACTGAACGTTGGTTCCAGCTTTGCTCCGAGATTGTTGGCGGTTTCTGGAAAAATGTCCAGGGAAAGGAACCTGTGCGTGTAAATGCTATTTATCAGGGGACTCCAGGTACAATATGGTCAACGGCTACCAATACAAATACTATCGTGGACTATTTCGGGCCCAATGGTCTTGGTTATATCCCGGCTACTCCGGCCGAACTCGGCGGATGGGACGGAGGCACGGCTACTGATATTAATAATGCCCTGAATGCAGGTTCCTTCATGTTGCAGCACCGCGATCACGGAATGCAAACCGGCTGGGGAGAGCCATCCTATACCAACTCCAACATCAACGGACTTACCAATACTGATTTATCGTTTATTATGTCGCTTAATTGTCAGACAGGAAAATTTGATTACAGCAGTGAGTGCTTTGCCGAAAAATTCCACCGGTATAAATACAACGGACAGAATGCAGGTGCATTAGGCCTTATAGCCGCGACCGAAGTATCCTATTCGTTTGTGAACGATACCTATGCCTGGGGAATGTATGATAATATGTGGACCGATTTCATGCCTGCATATGGCGCTATGTATGAAGAACGTGGCGTATTGCCTGCTTTCGGCAATTGTGCGGGAAAGTATTTTCTCCAGCAATCGTCATGGCCCTATAATACAGGGAATAAGGATATAACCTATAAACTATTCCACCATCACGGAGATGCCTTCCTTACTGTTTTTTCGGAAGTGCCGCAACAACTTACGGTTTCCCACGCTGCTGTGATGATGAGCACCAACCCCACTTTCGATGTAACTGCTAATGCCGGTTCGTTTATTGCGCTAACCGTTAACAACCAGATTATTGGAACAGGTATAGGTACGGGAAGCCCGGTTGCAATTGCTGTGATGCCTCAGGCTGTCGGAAACATAGTAAAAGTTGTGGTTACAAAACAAAATTACTATCGTCATTATTCCGGTTTCACCATCATTTCGCCTGACGGTCCCTATGTAGTGACCCAATCGTATGAGGTCAATGATATCCAGGGCAATAACAACCAGCACCTTGAAAACGGAGAAGAAGCTTTCCTTTCACTGGCCGAAAAAAACCTGGGGAATTCAGCATCTCATAATACCCTGGTTACATTGAGTCTCACTGATCCTTATATCACTCTTCTTGACAATACTGAAAGCTATGGAACTGTGCCTCCACAGGAAGTTGTAATCGTTCCTGACGGTTTTAAAGTAGCAATTGCCGGTAACGTTCCTAACCAGCATTCAGCAATAGTTACTGCAACGGCAACCAATGGCAGTGATACATGGACAAGTTACCTTACCCTCGAATGCTGGGCTCCTGCACTTTCGGCCGGAAGCCTCACCATCGACGATTCGCAGGGAGGAAACGGGAATGGACGGTTAGATCCTGGTGAAACTGCTGAAATAAGAATCGTAAACCTGAATTCAGGCCTTGCTCCTGCAGTGGGTTCACTAGGCAGCTTGTCGCTTACCAGCGGCTTCCTGACGCTCAACAATGTTACTTTTGACCTGGGTACTATTAATCCGATGGGTTCCCAGGTAGCTATATTTAACGTAACAGTTAACCCATTGACTCCCGCAGGATTGCCTGTCGACCTGAATTATTCCCTGACATCGGGAGGCTATTTAGTTCAAAAGACCTATATGGTACAGGCAGGGTTGATAGTTGAGGATTGGGAAACCGGCGATTTCAGCAAGTTCAGCTGGACCTTCGGAGGTGTTTCACCCTGGACAATCACCAATATTAATCCTTACGAAGGTGTTTATTCAGCTAAATCGGGGACAATAGGAAATTCTGCGAGTTCCATACTCATACTCCAGGACACTGTTTCAAATGCTGACAGCATTAAGTTCACCTGCAAGGTTTCGTCCGAAGCAAATAAGGACATGCTGAAGTTTTATATTGACAATGTTCAGAAAGGAAGCTGGTCAGGAACTACAGGATGGGAACAGGTAAAATTCCCGATCGGCGCCGGAACGCATACCTTAAAATGGGTTTACAGTAAGGACGGATCAGGAACTGCCGGCAGCGATTGTGCCTGGCTTGATTTCATCATCCTTCCTGTTCCGCTGGTAACCACTTCCTATGCCGGGGCCGATGCATATGTCTGTAATAATTCTTCTTTCCAGTGCGCAGGGAATGCGGCAAACTATTCATCGCTCAACTGGACAACTTCCGGAACAGGTACATTCAGTAATTCTACTGTGCTAAATCCTGTTTATACACCAAGTGCGGCTGATATTGCAGCCGGTTCAGTAAATCTGACCCTTCATGCAACAGGTGTTTCTGGCACTTCAAGCGATGATATGCTGCTGCACATCATGCAACCTTCCACGGCAAGTGCAGGTATCGGCGGATCTGTATGCTTCGGTGCACCTTACCAGGTTACGAATTCTACAGCTACAAATTACAGCCAGCTAACCTGGACAACTTCGGGTTCCGGATCATTTGACAATGCGGGTTTGCTTAATCCGGTCTACATTCCGGGTAGTGAAGATGTGACAAACGGAACCGTTACACTTACACTTGTTGCTTCCAACCAGGCATGCCCTACAGCAAGTTCTTCACTGATACTGGCAGTTCATTCTGTGCCGCAACCTGTGATTACGGGGGAATTATTTGTATGTGAAGGGTCAGCAAATGTTATCTATTCAACTGAACTTAATCCCGGGAATACTTACACCTGGACTGTTGACGGAGGGACAATTGTGTCAGGCGAAGGAACAAATTCCATCACCATTAACTGGGGAAACAGCGGATCAGGATTGATAAGTGTTTTAGAAAAAACCTCTTTTGAATGTTCAACATCACTGACTTCCCCAGTGAGTATCCTGAAAATGCCTGAACCTGCAATTACAGGTATTGTTGTTACATGTGCCGGCGAAACCTTAACCTATTCAACGCCAGATTTAGCAGGACATAGCTATGCATGGGACGGTGGCGGCGCTGCAATAGCTGCAGGACAAAATACTAATGAAATAAGTATTTACTGGGAAACGCCAGGTACTTATAATTTAGGATTGACTGAAACTATCGATGCCACACAGTGTTCTAAAAGTATCAGTATCCCTGTTTTGGTGAATATTTTGCCAGTTACAATGATTCCCCAGGGACCTGCTGAAATTGACCTCTATAAGGTGTTGTCAAGCGACTACTCGGTTCCAGCTTTTGAAGGCAGTACCTATATATGGCAACTTCTGCCTGCCGAAGCCGGAAGCATAACAGGGAATGGAGCATCGGCCACTTCGAACTGGAATAGTGCTTTCAGGGGCGAAGCTACCATTACATTGAAAGTTGTCAATAATTGCGGAGAAAGCAATTGGTCCGATCCTTTGACAATGCACGTGTTCAGTTCCCTTGGAATTGGCGAACTGAAAGGAAACATTGGCATCAACTTATCCCCCAATCCCAACAGCGGCGACTTCAAGGTTGAGGTATTGACAAAAGGCAAGTCGAAACTGGATATCATGATTGTAAATTCAGCAGGTTCTATTGTCTTTGAATCGAAGGGTATTATCTCCGATGGAAAGTATGTTGAAACGATGCACCTGAAACTAAGCGCCGGTAATTACAACCTCATTGTTACGGGTGAAAACGGAAATGCCACACTAAAATTTGTTGTAAATTAGTTCACAAATGATTGTTTTACCAATGAAGAACCGGGCATTATTCCCGGTTTTTTGTTTTCATAGTGTTAATGAATTCTGTAATTCCCAGGTAGGCAATTCCAACAATATTAATTCCATCAAAAGTGCCGTCAATCCTATTACTTTTTGCGTGTTGAGTTATAAACTTTTACACACGCTAAAGGACCGGGAAGATGACTTCCACAAAAACTCTGCTACTCATACTTACTTTTTTTCTTGTAAACGCTTCCTGGGCAGTTACCGGTAAATGGATTTCCATTTCGTCACTAACGCCGGGACCTGCAGATATCACCGCAAACCAATCCAACACGTCTTCAATTTCTTTAAGCATATATCTTTCAGGATTTTACCTGGATGAAACCAGCATTGCAGGTAAACCTTATTTCATTCCCAGGATGGAAAACGCGTTTCCTCTCCTGAGCCAGGGAAACCCTGACCTGCTAAAGATTACAGCTGCTTTCCAGATTCCCGCCTCAGGCGAACAGGAAGCCCGGATCTTATCATCAAAATACATCGATTTCACTGGCTATGCAATTGCTCCGTCAGCCGGGAATATTTCACGAAATGAAACAGCAGGCTTACCGGTATTCAACAACACCTACCAAAAGGATGAGTTTTTCCCTGGTGATCTCATAACCAGCGACGCTCCCTTTATCATCAGGAATATCCGCGGGCAGGCTTTCCAGGTATTTCCGTTCCAGTATAACCCGGCAACAGGCGTTTTGAGGGTTTATTATGATATTCAGATTGAAATTGTCCCAACCGGCGGAACCGGGATTAACCCGTTAACCATCCGGGATCAACAGATAAGTCCGCTTCCTGATCTTGCTCACAGTCTGCTGAATAGTTTTTTTTATCCTGCTCTCAAATCGGGCAGCCTTCCATCCGAAAACGGGAAAATGCTTATTGTCTGCCCTTCATTATTCAGCGATGCGTTAAAGCCATTTATTTCCTGGAAAAATCAGACAGGTATTTCAACAGAAGTGGTTAATGCTGAACAATTCACCGATGCATCCCAGATTCTGCAGTTCGTAAAGGATTATTATTACAGTTCCGGCAACCTCACCTATCTTTTGCTGGTTGGTGATGCTGAACAGGTCCCTACCAATATACTGCCGTACGGAGCTTCGGACAACGTATACTCATACCTGGCCGGTGATGACCACTACCCTGATATTTTTGTAGGCCGGTTCTCGGCAAACTCCGTTAAAGATGTTCAGGTGCAGGTGAAACGCACCCTTCAATACGAACAAAACCCGGGATCAAACAGCGAATGGCTGGGAGAGGCAACCGGGATAGCTTCTGCCATGACAGGAGGCGACGACAGTGAAGCCGATTACCAACATATCAGGAACCTGCTTGGCAGTTTGAAATCATTTACCTACTCAGGTATTCACGAATTTTTTGACGGGAGCCAGGCCGGAACTGATGCGGAAGGCGATCCCTCAACCCAATCCATTGTTGACCAGGTGAATAATGGTACTGGTGTCATACTTTATACCGGTCATGGTTCTACTTCAACCTGGGCTACTGGCAAGATTACACGCACCGTAGTCAGTAACCTTGACAACATAGATAAATTCCCGTTTATCTGGTCAGCTGCATGCGAAACCGGGAACTTTGCCGGTTCAACCTGCCTGGCCGAAATCTGGCTGCGCGCATCCACCAGTGATGGGGAACCACTTGGTGCTGTTGCAGCGCTCATGGCTTCAGGAACACAGACAACCAACCCTCCTATGGAAGGACAGGACGAAATGGTTAACCAGTTGCTCAAAGCAGGCCAGGGAAATGCAAAACGAACTTTTGGTGGTCTGTCCATCAGCGGTATGCTGAAAATGAACGATATTTATGGTGACCAGGGATTCCCGATTACCGATACCTGGATACTCTTTGGTGATCCTTCGCTTGCAATCCGCACCACGGCACCGAAAACCCTGAAAGTAACTCATGATCTGACCATTGGGAAAGGCAGAAATACCTATAGTCTTTCTACCAGCTCAATTTCTGGAACCGCATGTCTTTCGTCAGGTGAAAAAGTTATAGGTACAAGTCTTATCGTAAATGGCCAGTCTTCAATCAATCTTGATCAACCTGCATATGGTGATAAACTAAGTCTTACCGTTACTTCATTTAACTGTTTACCCTACCAGGCTGAAATTGAAGTAATCAACATAGCATCACAAGCAGGTAACTGCCAGCCGGTTAATCATAGCCAGCGCGTTTCAATTGCCGGTCATTTCAACTGGGATTCCGGAAACGGAGGAATTCCTGATTCTTATGTATTTTACCTGGGAACTGATAATCCCCCCACTAATAAAATCAATGGTATTTCAATCAGTACTCTGTCGTATTCACCGGCAATACCCCTCGAATACTCAACCAGGTATTACTGGCGTGTTGATGCCATAAACGCATCCGGAACAACCACTGGTAAGGTATATGAATTCACAACGATTTACGGACCGGATGAAGATTTTGAAAATGGACTTCGTTCTCCAGTAATGTGGTTATCGGGTGGCGGAAATGAATGGACTATAGACCAAAGCAAGGCATTTCATGGAAATAATACCTCTCGCTCGGGCAAAATAGGCGATGGGGAATATTCGTCGCTCATCTATCCCTGCGAAGTTACCAATTGCGATTTTGTCGGATTCTGGAATAGAGTTTCCTCCGAGGTAAACAAGGACAAACTTCAGTTTCTTATAGATGGTGTTGTCCTTGGCGAATGGAGTGGCAACCAGGATTGGACCTACCATTCGTACAATGTAGAACCTGGTTCACACCAGTTGGAATGGCGCTACATCAAGGATGAAAACGGATCAGGAGGAGAGGATGCAGCATGGCTTGACGATATAAGCTTGCCTGTGCATGCTCAAATTGCATCGGAAGCAGTGAACGGAGGCTCTGTATGTGAAGGAAGCACTTTCATACCTGATGCTAATGCTGAAAACTATAACAGCATACAATGGAAAACCGGCGGCAATGGAACATTTGATGATAATACGCTGCTTGAACCCAACTATATGCCTGGTTCACAGGATCTGATTTCCGGAACTGTACAGCTTAGTATGATCGTAAGCGGATTTGACGGATGCCTTCAGCAAATTTCAACCATTTCTGTTTCCACAATAGCTTCGCCCCTGATAAACCTCCCATCCGATACTATTGCCACTGAGAAATCCGCTATGGTACTTGACGCATCATCCTTCAATGCTGCTTCTTACCTATGGTTACCCGGGAATGAATCAACACCTTCTATTACTGTAGACACCTTGGGGCAGTTACGAGGGAGCAAAACACTTACACTGCAACTTACCAACACGAATGGTTGTATGGTTCAAAAAAGGATAAATGTTCATTTCCCTGCTTCAACTGAAACCACAACATTCCTTGTTTATCCAAATCCCTGCAACACCTCCTTTACCCTGGAATCCGAAAATGGCGCTACCATGCTTAACAGGGTATTGCTGGTCAATGCTTTGGGATCCAAGGTATGGGAACAGAAAGGGAATATAGAGATAATTGACCGCCAGGACTTTACAATTCCTCCTATTGCTGACGGAAGCTACTACCTGGTCACGGAAAATGATTCCGGCCGGAGTGTGAAACCGTTAATTGTTCATCGGCTTTAACTCGATCAACTTTGATCAATTGCTCGTATGACCAAAAGAACCCCGCCTGAGAGGACGGGGTTCACTATTTTTAACCAAAACCCTGGGCAATATGATATGTTCCTATTACTCAGGGTTAAATGACCGGGGATCGGTCAATTCCCCGGTCGGGAACCAATAACCTGGTGTTTAGTTATCAATAAGCATGCCCTGTAAATGGAGTAGGAAGAATGTTTATTAGTTATTTTGCCTGCCGTGGAAGTCCTTTTTTTCCAGGGTGTATAAATTTTGCCTGATTCCTGATTTCATCATGCCTCAAGGGGAATAATCCTTACTTTTGAAACGAAAATCTACCAATCATTTTCTATAACGTCATGAAGAAACATCTACACTCCATTTGCCTGGTTTCTTTTGTTCTCTTTTCAACAATCGTTTTAGCCCAGCAAACAGATCCCAACAACGGGCTGAAACACTGGATGACAGCGGAAGAGGCCACGCACCGCGGCCGGATTGGTCTTAGTTTTGTCGAAACCGACCCTCCAACCGGTACAATAAGGAACGTGGAAGAATTTGGCCCGACAGAAAGTGTGCTGATCCGTTATCCTTTTGGGATCCCCATGAGCCTGATCAAGGAAATGGCAAAAGATTGCAAGGTTGTTACCATCGTTGCAAGCGCATCACAACAAACCACTGTGAATTCACAGTACCAGACAAATGGAGTAAATACAGCAAATTGCACTTATCTTATTGCAGCAACCGATACATACTGGACCCGTGATTACGGCCCTTGGTATGTAACTTATGGAAACCTTCAGACAGGAATAATTGATTTTCCCTATAACCGGCCCCGTCCGAACGACGACGAAATTCCCAAGAAAGTTGCTGCAATGCAGGCAATTGATTGGTTCGGAATGAATGTGATCCATACGGGGGGAAATTATATGACGGATGGCCTTCACCAGGCAAGCTCGACTGATCTCGTCTGGACAGAAAACCCAAGCCTGACCCATGATCAGATCGCTCAGAAAGTGCATGATTACCTGGGGATTACTAATTATATGGTTGAACCGGATCCCAACGGGACCTATATCGACCATATTGACTGCTGGGGGAAATTCCTGGCGCCCGATAAAATTTTGATCAGGCAGGTTCCGCCATCACATCCTCAATACAGCCAGATTGAAGCCACGGCAGCGTTTTATGCAAGCCAGCTTTCATCCTACGGAACTCCTTACCGGGTATTTCGTGTCAACACACCTAATAATGAGCCTTATACCAACTCTTATATCCTGAACAACAAGGTATTTATTCCTTATATGGGCACAGCCAACGATGCCGGCGCCCTGCTTGCCTATCAGCAGGCCATGCCCGGTTACCAGATTTCAGGTTACCTGGGACTGCCTTCGGCGGCATGGGAATCAACGGATGCCATGCATTGCCGTACGCACGAAATGTCAGACAGGGGTATGCTTTATATTGATCACACCCCGATCTCGGGCACGGTTCCTGCACAGGCAGAGTTCACTGTGAATGCTGATATTACAGCCTTCAGCGGCCAGGCTATTTATAACGATTCGGTTTGGGTGATCTATAAAGTAAACGGAAATGCATTTGACACCCTCAGTATGACCAACACCAGCGAAAATCACTGGACAGCAAGCATACCAGGCCAGATGGAAGGCAGCACAATCGCCTATTACATTCATGCAGAGGATGCTTCCGGGCGTAACGCCAACCATCCTTATATCGGGGCACCCGATCCTAATATTTTCCAGGTAGCAGTTTCCGCGTCGCCCGATGTAGTGGTAACACCGGATTCACTTCTTTTCCTCACAGTGGACGATATGCTGAATGGGAAAACAGCGCATGTAAGGAATTTTACCCAGCAGCCGGTTATTCTGAATTATATCAATGATACAGGCTATACCCCTTTCGCCTGGCGGGTTGATCCCTTTGTTGTGACGCTTCCATACAGTATTGCTTCGGGTGATTCACTCAACCTCACGGTAAAAATTGATATCCCGGTAATGCGTTCTGAACTGGAATGTGACACCCTGTTCGTGAACACTGATGGTTCATCGCATTTGGTATGGATTTGCGTGGACCCAACCTTGCTTTCCGGTCTCAGGGAAAATTCTTCGTCCTCGACATTTACAATAGTTTATCCGAATCCGGTGTCAACTTTTACAACCTTCGAATACACTGTTATTCAACCTTCAAAGGTTCAACTTGAAATTCTTTCAATAGAAGGGAAAGTTCTCACAACACTGGTAAATCAACTTCAACTTGAGGGAGTTAAAAGTATTCAATGGCCCGGAACAACAAATGAAGGACAACTCCTCCCGGCCGGACTCTATTTCTACCGGATGAAGATTGGTTCTGCTATAAGCAGCGGTAAGATAGCTGTAGTTCGTTAATTCTTAAATTTCGAAGATATAGGAATTCATTCATGACTCTTTGTGCTTTCCTTTGCTGTCCTTTGTGGTAAAGAGAAACAGGGAATCTTCTAAACATGAAGTTCACGTAATGAATTACAATTTCGAAATGATATAACTCACATATTTTGAGGAGACAGTTCTTCTTTAGAAGTATGTCAGAACAGAAACCCCAACGCAATATATAACCCGTCCCTGCCGTCGCGCACATCGGTGACATGGCCGTAATCGGCAGCAATAATGAAGTTTTGGTTCATTGCGATATGGAGTCCTCCGCCCAGTGTTATGCGCATCTTTTCGCTACCTGCTGAGAAGTATTGGCTTTGGTTAACTTCTTCCGGAACCAGGGTTTTATCGATTTTGATTTTATCCACAACTTTTCCGCCATCAGCAAAAGTGCTCAGCGCAAAATACCAGTTCTGGTTCATCCAATGGGTGCGGAAAAACTTCCACCGGAATTCCGCATTGAAGAAAGCAATGCCCTCACCTACAACCCTGTTGCGGAGTATTCCACGCAGGCTGATCGCACCTCCAAGTCCATCAACCGTTGTATTCATCGAATAGGAATTAATCATGTAGGGCTCGAAATAGAACGGGGTTTTCCCGGAAATCGTTCCCTGGTATCCAATGCGATAATCAAAAGAAAGTACATCCTTTTTCAGCGTGAAGTATTGCCGGTGTGTAACTGAAAGCTTTGCAAAACCAAAGTTACCATCGCCCAGGAAACGCGGCGCCACCGCCAGGATAGCCTCGCTCCACATACCATGCATCGGGTTAGGTTCATTGTCGCGTGTATCATAGATTAAACCGAGTTTCAGCAGGTTGTTCAGGCCTCCGTTCTTCTCCTTTTCGCCAATAATTCCCCAGGATACATATTGATCATACAGTCCCGGAACAGCCGGAAGTTTTTTACTCTCCTTCAGGCCTTTATTTAATCTTCCGATATCAACCGGGCCGATCCTGAACTTCATCATTGCCAGCCCGGCCAGCCAGCGGAGTTCATGAATTCCGGTGTTCCCCTGGAAACTGGCGGCGATGCGCAGTAATTTCCGCTCGTGATTATAAAACATCCGGCTTTTATAGGCTGAGGTATCCTTGTCATCGATCCAGCTTGCGTTAAATACGGCTTCATACCCGTTAAATCCGTAAAAATCAAG
>JANXXZ010000228.1 GCA_025350385.1 Bacteroidales bacterium | reverse complement strand
TGTGACCCCGATAGCAAGAAAGGCCCCGTAATTCCCCGGTGATTTTGATACAATAACGATCCCCCTGTAAAGCAATATCAGGTACATCAGGAGAACGATTACTGCACCGATGAGACCGTATTCTTCAACAATGATTGCGTAAATGAAGTCATTGAACGGGTTGGGCAGGAAATTTTTCTGCATGCTGTTGCCCGGGAATTTCCCGACTACACCGCCCTTGGCAATGGCGATCTTGGCTTGTTCTACCTGGTAGTTTTCCTCGCTGCTGCCTCCATGGAAATGTTCTATCCTGCTCTGCCAGGTACCGAGCCGTCCGCTTGATTTGGGTGAAATAAACAGGAACCCGACAAACAGGGCCAGGATAATAACCCCGATTCCCGCCATACCAAAGAGGTATTTCAGGTTAACCCTGCCTATAAACATCAGTACCACGCAGGTAACGAAAAGGATGGCGGCGGTTGAGAAATTCGCTGGCAGGATAAGCATGCATATGATGAGGATGGGCGCAAGAATGGGGATGAAGGCATTGTTGAACTCCTTGATGTTTTCCTGTTTTTTGGCCAGCATACGGGCAACAAACATGATCAGCGCCAGCTTGGCAAAATCGGAAGGCTGGAACATAATATTTACGCCGGGTAAGGTGGTCCAGCGGGATGCTTCATTGATGGAAGCGCCGAAAACCAGTGTATACAGAAGTAACGGAACACACACTATCACTGCCAGTTGCGATATCCGCGCATAGTACACATATCTGATCTTATGTGCAAAATACATAAGGAAGAATCCAAAAATCAGGATGCTCAGGTGTTTTACAAGATAATACTCTGTATTCCCCTGTTTAAAGCGGTACGCCAGCGTTGTAGTAGAGCTGTAAACCGCCAGGATCGAGAAAAGGGAGAGTATGATCACTACTCCCCATATTATTTTATCCCCTTTTACTTTTGGCAATATCTGCAACATTTTTTATCTCCGTTTACCTTGCAAAGTCATCGGTTGATTTCTTCATTCGGGTGTTTAAAGTTTCTTTACCGCTGTTTTGAATTGGTTCCCGCGGTCTTCATAATTCTCGAAAAGATCGAAACTGGCGCATGCAGGAGACAGTAATACCACATCACCCGGTCTACCGATTGAGTATGCAAGCATTACAGCCTGCTCAGCCGAATTCGTTTCATAGAGCGCCTCCACCTTGTCGCGGAAGATTTCAATGATTTTGGTGTTATCGGCTCCAAGGCAGATAATGGTTTTCACTTTTCCCTTTACCATATCAAAAAGCTTGGAATAATCATTTCCCTTATCAATGCCGCCGGCAATCCAGATAACCGGTTTGCTGATGCTCTCCAGGGCAAACCAGGTGCTGTTAACATTGGTAGCCTTGGAGTCGTTGATAAATTCGATTCCATGGATGCGTGCCACATATTCAAGGCGATGGTCAACATTCTGGAAATCGCTCAGCGACTGGCGGATACTATTCTTCCGGATATCCACCAGACGCCCGGCAATCCCTGCTGCCATCGTATTGTAAAGATTGTGACGTCCTTGTAATGCTAGTTCTTCCAATGTCATAATAAATGGGTCGTTATTTGGATTTATGAATAATTTCCTGTCAATACTGTAAGCTCCCGGTTGATCCAATGTGCCAAAGGCAGTAAAAGGATAGCATTTTGCGGTGAAGGTTCTCCGGCTTATCTCTGCTTTTGTCACCTCGTCGTCGAGGCAATAAATGAAGGCATCGGCCGGTGTCTGGTTACGCGTAATCCTGAACTTTGAATCAATGTAGTTTTTAAACTTATGATCATAACGGTCCAGGTGATCCGGGGTTATGTTGGTAAGGATTGCTATGTCAGCCTTGAAGTCGAACATATTGTCCAACTGGAACGAGCTGATCTCCAATACATACCAGTCGAATTCCTGTTCGGCTACCTGCCATGCAAAACTTTGTCCAACATTTCCGGCCAAGCCAACATTGAATCCCGCGTTTTTCAGGATATGCCAGGTAAGGAGCGTGGTTGTGGTTTTGCCATTGCTCCCGGTTATGCAGATCTTTTTAGCCTTGGTGTACCTGGCTGCAAACTCAATTTCCGAGATTATTGGGATTCCCTTTTTTTCCAGTTGAACGATAAATGGGACCGTATCAGGGATTCCCGGACTCTTGATAACCTCGTCTGCTTCCAGTGCACGGTTAAATGAGTGCCCGCCTTCTTCGAATGCTATTCCGGCCTTTGAAAGAACGTTGATATATTTTTCCTTTATTTTTCCTCCATCCGAAACAAAAACCTCAAATCCTTTTTTTTGTGCAAGTAATGCCGCTCCTGTTCCACTTTCGCCTGCCCCGAGTATTGTGATCTTCCGGCTCATATTTCCTGGTATTACCTGATCTTCAATGTAATCATGGTAAGAATTGCCAGCGCAATACCAATGATCAGGAACCGCATCACAATTTTAGGTTCAGGATATCCCTTTTTCTGGAAATGATGATGAAGAGGCGCCATCAGGAATATTCTCCTTCCTACGCCATATTTTCTTTTTGTCCTCTTAAAATGAGCTACCTGGATTACAACCGAAAGGTTCTCGACCAGGAAAATGCCACATAACAGCGGGATCAATAATTCTTTACGGATCATGATGGAAAAAGCTGCAATGGCACCGCCAAGTGCAAGGCTCCCCGTATCTCCCATAAATACTTGCGCTGGATATGAATTGTACCAGAGAAACCCGACACAGGCACCGACAAATGCACTTATATATACAACCAGTTCCCCGGTGTTAGGTATATACATAATCTTGAGGTAGTCGGCAAAAACAATATTGCCACTTACAAAGGCAAGAATTGCCAGTGTAAGGCCGATGATCGCTGAAGTTCCTGTCGCCAGGCCATCCATGCCATCAGTGAGGTTTGAACCATTTGATACTGCCGTGATGATAACTATTACGATCGCTATGAACAATAGCCAGGTATATTTCTGGTAGTTCTTCCCGATCCATGATATAAGAATGGAGTAATTGAATTCATTGTTTTTGAAGAATGGGATTGTAGTTTTGGTCGATTTGATAGGTTTTGGATAAAACCTCACATTATGATCCTTTACCTGTTCAAAGGGCGTGAGCTGACCTGTTTTCACAACTGCTTTCTTCTCCGGGAGCCGTTCGCGAATTACTACCGCCGGACTGAAGTATAAGGTGGCACCAATTACAATCCCAGCGATGATCTGACCCAATATTTTGAATTTGCCTGCTAATCCTTCCTTGTTTTTCCTGAAAACCTTAATATAATCATCCAGGAAGCCTATGAGCCCCAACCAGATAGTTACGAAAAGCATGAGGAGAATATAGATGTTGTTCAGCTTGGCAAAAAGTAAGGTTGGGATCAGAATAGCACCCAGAATGATCAATCCACCCATAGTGGGTGTGCCGGATTTTTCATTTTGTCCTTCCAGTCCCAGGTCACGGACAGTTTCACCTATCTGTTTTAACCGAAGGTAGTTTATGACGCGCTTACCGTAAATGAGAGATATGAAAAGGGACAGAATGGTTGATAATGCAGCCCTGAAAGTAATGTACTGGAACAATCCCGCGCCAGGGACGTCGTATGCTTTATCAAGAAAGGTAAAAAGATAGTAAAGCATTAGTAGGGTATTTTGGTTAGTTTTCCGGTTTCATCAAGTTGTTCAGCTGTTGTTGTTGTGTTTTAGGTTAGTATTTCGGTAAGGATTTTTTTATCGTCAAACAGATGTTTAACTCCGGCTATGTCCTGGTATTTCTCATGACCTTTGCCTGCAACAAGTATTACATCTCCGGGGCGACTCATTACGCAGGCCGTGCGGATGGCTTCATGCCTGTCGGTAATGGCCAGTACTTTTTTCTTCTGATCAGCCTCCACTCCTGAAAGCATTTCCGTGATAATTGCTTCCGGATCTTCTGAGCGGGGATTATCAGAAGTCAGGATCACCTTATCACTCATCTTACATGCAATTCGCGCCATAATAGGGCGTTTGGACCGATCACGGTCGCCACCGCAACCCACTACCGTGATGAGCAACTCATTACCTGTTCTTAGCTCTGAAATCGTTTCCAGGACGTTTTGCAGAGCATCAGGAGTGTGGGCATAATCGACTATGGCTATGGTTCCGTTGGATGATTTGATATAATCGAAACGTCCTTCAACTGATCCAAGGTTACTGAGAACTGTTAGAACCTCAAAAGCTGATTCTCCCAGTAAGACAGCTGTTGCATAGACTGCCAGCAGGTTGTAACCATTAAAGCGGCCTACAAGACGACACCAGGTGTCATGACTGTCAATATCTATGTGAAGCCCGTCAAGGAGAGATTCTATGATTTTTCCCTTGAAGTCTGCCATGCTCTTCAGCCCATAAGTTTTCTTCTGCGCTTTGCAGTTCTGAAGCATTACCCTGCCGTTTTTGTCATCTGCATTCGTTAGGGCGAAAGCATCGGCAGGCAATTCATCGAAAAAACGTTTCTTTGCCTTCAGGTATACATCAAATGTTTTATGGAAATCAAGATGATCGTGGGTAATGTTGGAAAAAATACCCCCGGCGAATTGTAAGCCTGCAACCCGGTTCTGAACAATCGCATGTGAACTTACCTCCATGAAACAATGAGTGCAACCGTGCTCTACCATGCGGCTAAGTAGTTCATTCAGATGGATGGCATCGGGAGTGGTATGGGTGGCAGGGATTTCTTCTTCATCAATCAGGTTTTTAATAGTCGACAATACTCCGGCATGATACCCAAGTTCCCTGAAAAGATTATGGAGCAGAGTAACTGTGGTAGTCTTACCGTTTGTTCCGGTTATCCCGACAAGTTTTAGCTTCCCGGAAGGGTTGCCGAACCAGTTGGAAGCAATAATTCCCAGTGCCTGACTACTATCAGCAACTTTGATGTACGAAATTCCATCGGATAGCACTTCCGGCACACTCTCGCAAACTACTGCGCAGGCTCCTGATGAAATGGTTTGGTTTATGAATTGATGCCCGTCGTGCAGGGTTCCTTTTACTGCAATAAATAGACTACCTGGTTTTACTGCTCTCGAATCGAACGTGATTTCTTTTACAAGGCATTGTTGCGGCCCTGCGAATTGGAGAACCTTAACTCCCCTGATAATTTCGATCAGTTCGTTCATGAGGTTGCTGCCTTTTGCTTTATGATTGCGGACCTGGATTTCTCATTTTGTACTCCCATTTCAAGAATGATCATACTGCCTTCTGTAACCTGGCTTCCGGGTGCAATGGATTGATTGCGGACAAGGCCAAACCCGTTTATTTTCACATTCAAACCAAGTTTTTCCAGGAAATATAGAGCATCTCTTGCACCCATTCCGGTTACATCAGGAATGAGTTGCAGTGAAGGCGACAGCGATGCAAACCTTTTACCTGTGCTGTCGGCTCTTGAGGTCACCCATTCCGAAGCAGGTAAAGCCGACCCGGCAAAACCCATCCACTGGTAGAGATATTTGAAGTCGTTGCAGAGCCCGTTTTGCACGGGCAAGTTATGTGTGCTTTTCACTGAATCGGCCCAATTGAGACCCATTTCTGAATCGGTGGCATACACCCGGTCAGCTATTTCCCTGAAAACAGGGGCCGAAATTGCTCCGCCGTAATACACCCCCTTAGAAGGATTATTTATGACAACGATGCAGGAATATTTTGGATTATCGGCCGGAAAATAGCCTACAAAGGAGCCTTTGTAATCCGATTTATTATAGCCCCCTGAGTTTTGGGCAATCTGTGCAGTCCCGGTTTTACCGGCTACCTTGTAAATAGGGTTCTTAAGTACACTGCCTGTACCATTTTCAACCACGCCTTCAAGCATGGTTCTCGCCATTGTAAGGGCTTCGCCTGACGCAATTTTATGATTTATGATCTCAGGTTCAATGGTTTTGATAGTTACCCCGAGTTGCCGTATTTCTTTAACAAAGTGAGGCTTAACCATCACTCCGTTATTGGCAACTGCGTTATAAAACGTAAGGATCTGCAATGGGGTGAGTGCCACCTCATACCCGATCGATTTCCAGGGTAAAGAAACGGCCGACCAGGTTCTTGATTCAGTTCCTTTTATAACAGGGTTGCCTTCGCCGGGAATTTCCAGGTTGAGTGGCTTATTTACCGAAAAACTATATAATCTGTCAATAAAATCTTGTGGCTTAGATGAATAGCAGCGGTAAATCAGTTTTGCTATACCCACATTCGATGATTTTTCAAACGCCTCTTGCACGGTCATTACTTCGTTGCCAAGATGTGAATCATGCATGGTACGGTTGCCAAATTTGGTTTGTCCGCCGGTTGCATCAACTATATCATTGAGTGTCAATTTTTTATCTTCAAATGCTGCCAGCAGGGAGTAGAGCTTGAACGTAGAACCTGGTTCAGTGCTTTCACCTATAGCATAATTATATTTCTCTTCATAAAAACCATCCTTGTTGATACCAAGGTTGGCGATGGCTTTAACTCGTCCGGTCTTAACTTCCATCAGGATAGCACATCCATGATTTGCCTCGTTAGCTTCAAGCTGCCGGAGCAATGCCTCTTCCGCTACATCCTGGAGGTGAATGTCGATAGTGCTGACAACATCACAGCCATTCTGAGGATCAATTTCGTTCTCACTGTTCAGCGGCTTCCAGTTACCATCAGGAATACGCTGGTACAACCGCTGTCCGCTTGTGCCTTCAAGGGTTTTGCTGTAAGCGCCTTCAAGTCCGAGATCGTTTTTATTGCCTTCCTTGTCCCAACCAATAGTACGGAAAGCCAGTTGCTGGTAGGGCAGGATCCTTCGATTGCGGACAACAGCTATCAATCCGCCGGAATTTTTTCCTAATCGGAAAATCGGGAACTGGCGCAACTTTTTAACCTGGTCATAGTCAGCTGTACGTTTTAATAAAAGATAACGGTTCTTTTCGCGCCTCGCTTTCACCATTATTGATTTGTATTCACGTCGGGTACGATCCTTAAAATAGTTTGACAGACAGATTGCGAGGGAATCTACATTTCCTTCAAAAGTGCTGTCCTTGATCTGCGGTGAGGCGACATCCATCCTTATTTCAAAAATCGGGACTGAGGTAGCCAGGAATTCTCCGTTTTCATCATAAATGTTACCCCTTGTAGCTTCGATATTGAAATACCTAAGTGAAAGCTTTTTAGCCTTTTCTTTCCACATATCACCCTGCACAAACTGAATATACGCAATACGTCCGAAAATGGCGAGAGCAAACAGGAACATAAAGGCGTAAACCAGATAAACCCGCCATAATATGTCTTTTCTGTTTTCCATTTGTGCTTTAAATAGTTGCGTTGAATTAATTGAAGGACTCTTCGACAATAATTTTTCGTGGCGGGATTTTCGATTCCTTCACACCCCTAATTTCCAACCTATGCACCAGCTCTGATTGTCTTGTAGTTTGCATCAGTTTCGATTTTGTGTTTATGTAATTAAATCGTAATTCTTCCAGTTCATTTTTTGTGCGGATGATCTCAATGGCTGTTTTATCAGCAGCGTTGGAATTAAAGATGTATACCACTCCCAACAGGGTCAGAATAATAAGGTAAGGAAGCTGCCTGATTACCTTGTCACGCGTCAGGAACGATCCTTCAAGCACAATCCTCAACCTGTTTTTCCGCAGCTTCTTTGGTTTAGCGGGCTTCTCAGGTGACGGAACTTCCGGCTTCTCCTGCTCTTTTATCGTGTTATGTGCATCCTCCATGTTATATTTTTTCAGCTACCCTTAGTTTAGCACTTCGCGAACGGGGATTACTCACAAGCTCAGCAGGGCTTGCTACCAGCGGTTTGCGGGTAACCGGTTCCAGCGGGACGATCAAGTTACCATAAAAGTCTTTCTCGATAATTCCATCAAAATTTCCACTTTTCATAAAATTCTTAACCAGTCGGTCTTCCAGTGAATGATAGGAAATCACAACCAGCCTGCCACCGGTTGTCAGCACATCAGGAATTTGTTTGAGTAAGGATTGTAATGCGCCTAATTCATCGTTGACCTCTATCCGGATTGCCTGGAAAACCTGTGCCAGGTATTTATTCTCAATTTTTCGGGGA
Source organism: Bacteroidales bacterium (assembly GCA_025350385.1). Lineage (GTDB taxonomy): Bacteria > Bacteroidota > Bacteroidia > Bacteroidales > UBA4417 > UBA4417. The sequence continues at coordinate 2,934 of JANXXZ010000228.1, read as the reverse complement.
ACAAGAGGCGCGATCACGGTTTTGAATTCGTCCACAGTTTCAATCGGAGTGACGCGTGCTTCAATAATTGCTGATGATAATTTCCTGGCATTGGTAATTTCGCCGTAAAGGGTAAAGATCTGCTGCAGTTTTTCCTCGCTGTAGGTATTTACTAACTTGGCGGCTGTGAGGGATTGCCTCCTGTCCATCCGCATGTCGAGAGGGCCGTTGAAGCGTGTGGCAAATCCACGATCCGGTTCATCAATATGGTGCGATGAAATTCCCAGGTCGGCCAGGATACCATCAACAGGCATTGCCTTGTGAAGCCGCAGGAAATTCTTCATATACCTGAAGTTTTCGCTTACAAGAGTAAACCGGGGATCCTCAATTAAATTCCCGGCTGCATCTTCGTCCTGGTCAAACCCGATAAGACGGCCTGTTTCATCCAGTTTATCAAGGATAGCTCTTGAATGGCCTCCTCCTCCAAACGTGAGATCTACATATACCCCATCCGGCCTGATGTTCAGGCCTTCGATGCATTCGGACAGCATGATTGGGTTGTGGTACATGAGTGGTAAGCGTGGTTAGTCAGGTAAATCTCAAATGAACTACGGGAAACCAGGGAAAACCCGGTCTGATAAATTATATTGGCAAACTGGTGAAATCCGGTTTATTCGTCTTCCACCGGTATATTTCCCATTACTTCTTGAGCTAATGATTCTGTATCAATGCTTTCGCTGGGGTTCGTCAGTGCTTCATATTTCCCCTTGTCCCATATTTCTAGCATCTCAGTTTGCGACGACAGAACTATTTCCGATTTCATATCGGCAAAAACTACGAGATCGCGGGGTATCTGAAGTCGCCCGGCGCTGTCGAGCTCAACCTCGCGAACCCCTGCCATAAAAAGGCGGATAAAATCATTGTTTTTCTTGATAAATCGATTCAGCTTATTGATCTGCTTCATCTGCTTATCCCATACTGGCCGAGGGTAAAGTTCAAGGCAATTCTGGAACATGCTCCTTTTAATAATAAATCCCTGGTTAATTACAGGCATGAGTTGTTTCTTCAAAGCCCCGGGAAACAATACCCTTCCCTTGGCATCTAAAGTGCAATCATGTCCTCCAATCAGAGATATCATCTTTTTTTGAATAAATCCGATGTAAAAATAATTCAAGAATCCCACTTATCTTCACTTTTTCCCACATTTTTTTATTAACAATTTACAAAACCCTTGTTTAATATGGATTTAATGGATAAAACCTCACTAAATACCGGATAATAAAGGCATATAAATCATGGAGGTTACTAGGAAGTTTTGTTAATAAATGCCTTCTTTGACATAATAATTGCCATTACTGGCCAGGCTGTTGAATTTGAAAGCGCTGAAACAGCTAAATTGATTATTTTTGCAATGGATAGTTTTACCTCAATTTGAAATTCCTTTGGAATCACTTATGGAAGAGCAAGCCTTTAAGAGTGACAGGGCCCGGAGTTTCATCGATCTTGAAAAAGTAATATCGGATAAGAATCCCCGTTTACTTAAGGCGATACCGCGTTTTATCATCAACTATCTGAAGAGGATCATCCACCAGGATGATCTTAACAGGCTTATTTGGGAGAATGGTGAACTTTTCGGGCTGGAATTCCTGGAAGAGGTCCTGAAAGATTTCGGAGTGAAGATTCTGGTGCAGGGATTGGAAAATGTTTCGAAGCAGGAGCGTTGGACAATTGCAGCCAACCACCCGCTGGGCGGACTTGATGGCATGGCATTAATAAGAGAGGTTGGAAAGGTAAGGCCTGATGTGGTCTTCCCAGTGAACGATCTTCTGATGAACCTGGAGAACCTGAAGGAACTGTTTATCCCGATCAATAAGCACGGCAGTAATTCGGGAAATGCACGTTTGTTTGAAGAAACATTTGAATCGGGCAAAGCAATTCTCTATTTCCCTGCCGGTCTTTGTTCAAGGAAACAGAAGGGGAAAATATACGACCTGGAATGGAAAAAAAGCTTTATTACTAAAACCCGTCAGTATAAGCGAGATATCATTCCGGCATATATTGAAGGCCGGAATTCAAATTGGTTTTATAATCTGGCCATGGTCCGCGCCAAACTCAGGATCAAGGCAAATATTGAAATGCTCTACCTGGCTGATGAAATGTACAAACAAAAGGACAAAGAAATAAAAATCACTTTTGGGAAACCAATTCTATATACAATCTTTGACAGGAAATATACAGACATTGTCTGGGCCCAAAAGCTGAAAAAACATGTATATCTTCTTAAGCAAAAACCGGAAGCAATTTTTACTGTTTAATAACTAAACTTGTAAACAAGAATAAAATGCAAGAAATTATTCCAGCCATTGATAAAGATATTCTCACTGCAGAACTGACACGCGATAAATTTGTAAAAGATACCAACAGCGGTGGCAATGAAATATATATTGTCTCATGGCAAAATTCGCCTAATGTTACCCGTGAAATAGGACGACTGCGTGAAATCACCTTTCGCGATGCAGGAGGTGGCACCGGTAATGACTGTGACCTTGATGAATTTGATACCAGTGAAACCCCAACCTTCAAACAACTCCTGGTATGGAATCCCCGTGACCAGGAAATTATCGGTGGATACAGATTTATACATTGTAAAGACCTCCGGATTTTGCCCGATGGGCAGGTTAATACACCAACTGCTGAACTCTTCCATCTATCAGATAAGTTTATCAAAGAATTTCTACCTTCTACCATCGAACTTGGACGTTCGTTTGTTCAACCGGCTTACCAACCAACGGTTGATCTCCGTAAGGGCATGTATGCTCTCGATAATATCTGGAACGGGTTGGGCGCTATTATTGTTAAGTATCCTGATGTAAAATATTTCTTTGGTAAAATTACCATGTATCCTGATTACGACATCAAGGCACGGGATCTGATCCTCTATTTCTTTGACAGGTA
>JANXXZ010000226.1 GCA_025350385.1 Bacteroidales bacterium | reverse complement strand
GCAAGCAGGTTGCGCTGCTGGTTCCTACCACCATCCTTGCCCTACAGCACTATAAAACATTCCGTGACCGGCTGAAGGAATTTCCCTGCCGGGTGGATTATATCAACCGGTTTAAATCGACGCAGCAACAAAAACTGACGCTGAAGGACCTCGAAGATGGTAAAATTGATATCCTGATCGGGACGCATCGCTTGTTGAGCGCAGATGTGAAGTTTAAGGATCTCGGGTTGATGATAGTGGATGAGGAACAGAAATTCGGTGTTTCGGCCAAGGAAAAACTGAAACAGATCAAGGTGAATGTGGACACGCTCACACTCACTGCCACCCCTATTCCGCGAACCCTGCAGTTCTCCCTCATGGGCGCCCGCGACCTCAGTATCATCAATACCCCACCACCCAACCGATACCCGGTTCAAACAGAACTGCATTCGTTTAACGAAGAGGTGATCCGCGATGCTATCAAATATGAACTCTCCAGGGGCGGGCAGGTATTTTTTGTGAATAACCGGATTCAGAATATAATTGACATTGCCAGTCTAGTGAAACGGCTTGTGCCGGATGCCCGTATTGCCGTGGGGCACGGTCAGATGGAAGGAGCAAAGCTGGAGAAAGTGATGCTCGGTTTCGTGGAAGGTGATTTTGATGTGCTGGTATCCACTACCATTGTTGAGTCGGGGCTTGATATTCCCAATGCCAATACCATAATCATAAATGATGCGCATCACTACGGCCTCAGCGATCTTCACCAGTTACGCGGCCGGGTGGGTCGGGCTAACCGCAAGGCTTTCTGTTACCTGCTTGCGCCGCCCACCAGTGTGCTGACAGATGAAGCACGTAAGCGGCTGAAAGCGATTGAAGAATTTTCCGAAATAGGCAGCGGATTCAATATTGCCATGCGCGATCTTGACATTCGCGGAGCCGGGAATATCCTGGGCGCCGAGCAAAGCGGCTTCATCACCGAAATCGGCTTCGAGATGTACCAAAAGATCCTGGACGAAGCCATCCATGAACTCAAACATTCTGAATTCAGGGAGTTGTATGCCGAAGAGGAACTGAAGGAATTTGTACGTGAATGCCAGATAGAAACCGATCTCGAAATCCTGATACCTGATGATTATATCGCCAATATCACTGAGCGACTTAGCTTGTACAAGGAACTTGATAACACCGAAACCGAAGAAGCACTCCTTGCCTTCCAGGATAAGATCATCGACCGTTTTGGTCCCGTGCCGGCAGAAACACAGGAGCTTTTTAATGCTATCAGGCTGCGGCGCCTGGCAAAGGAACTGGGTATGGAAAAACTGGTGCTACGCTACGGCAATATGACCGGGTATTTTGTTAGTGACCAGCAATCACCTTATTATCAATCGGATATTTTTACTGCCGTTCTGAAATATGTACAGGCAAATCCAAGGGGTTGTAAAATGAAAGAAAGCGCTAACAAACTGACGCTTGCTTTCAATAATGTGGAGACTGTTGCGGATGGATTGCGAGTTTTGAGGACTTTGAAGGGGTCGTAACAAATCGTTGTTGCCAGAATGAGGGATATTCAACTACCCTATTGTCTTAATTATCAACAAGTAGCGTTGATAATACGTGAACGACTTACCTGGAAAAAGGCGACAAGGTTAAAGTTCCGGGCTTAAGGTAAAATCCTGGAAACAAACAGTGACGCATTATTATCCGGTAGTATCATATCCGCAGAGTCAACTATACCATCACCATTTGTATCACCTGGGATATACCCGGTTGCATAGCCTGATGCATCAGTTTCAACTGCTGTCAAATCCAATGAATTTATCAGACCATCCTGGTTGACATCCCCTGCATACAGCACATATTTACCGGATACCAGTTTCAAATTATTACCGAAAGCCTGGCTTGCTGAGGTTGTGAAGTCATAATTCATAACACTTCCACTCAGCGACACGGGTGATCCGGTCCAGGTTTCGATGCTGTTCCGGTGCCTGATGGCAATGTAATAACTCCCATTCAATATTCCAGGAATAGTGAGAGAAGCAGTTCCATCCGTGTTGACATTTACTGTGTATGGCCCGCCAACCGGCGAATACGGGGACGTACTGCTGTGAAGTTCAACCTGGATCTGATCCGCTACCGCACCTGGGAATTGGTTTCCTGAGGCATTCTGTGCTTTGTTCATCGTTGAGCCATTGAACAGTCCCTCCATGAAAACGGTAAGATTCAGATTGCGGTCAAGGCTTAAAATATTCACATTATAATCTTCTGTTTCCCCATACGAATAGCTTGAACAGGCATCGAAACTGCTGTTGTTCCAAACTTCTCTTACTCTCATCCTGGTAATTCCGGCTATTGCGTCGGCGGGAACCGTGAAAGTTATTGTTCCGGTAGCAGGAGTGGGTGAAATGCTAACAGTCCCCAGCTTCTCCGGGGCATCAAAAACACCATTCTGGTTGAAATCAATCCATACCGCAATGTAATTCCCCGAAGAATAAGTACCGGGGCTAAGCGTAATTGTGTAGGATGAACCCGGTATCAGATCAGTTGATAAACTGCTGTAATAGGTATAAAAAGGGCTTGATGAAGCGCCGGTGGCATTGTTGATCGTCCCAAGTTGAACGAGAGTGATATAATCACCTGAACCGGTTCCTGTTGTGTATGGAGGAATACAGTATGTGTAAGGAATAACGTTGATATAGTTTGTTTTTATCTCATCATCAGAACCATAGGCATTAGTAGCTGTGAGGGTTACCGTATAATAACCCAGCGCTGTGAACTGGACCTGTGGATTTTGAGAAACGGAACTGGTTCCTCCCAAATATACTACCGTGTTCGGGCTGAAACTCCATGACCAGGAAGTAGGGATATTGGTTGATTGATCGGTAAAAGTAACGGTTGAATTGGAGGCCGGTGTTGTGGAAGAAGTAGTGAACTGGGCAACAGGAGGAACCATGGAACTATAGCAGCTAATTGAAGCTGACCAACCTGTAGAGGTTTGGCTTCCGTCGGAAGTAAAGTTAAAGGTCATGGCTCCTGAAGCATTTGACGCAGTGACGGTGCCTGGTCCTGTCGTCCCGTTATAGGTACCGATAAGGGTGGCAGAAGAATTTACACCATTATAGATTCTGAGGTAATCGTAACCCGATTCGGTGCTGAAAGAATTAAAAGTAAACTGAATCATTGACCCGGGAGTAGAAGGATAAAAGGTTTCAGTGTAGTTTTCGTTGTTTTGGTAAGCGCCTGCCGATCCTCCGGAATCGTAAAAATTGCCTGTGCAGGTTGTTACCGTTGTATTGGCCATGTTGAATTCGGGTGGAGACACGACCACATAGCCAGTATTTGTTTTGGTATCTGTTCCACCCGCATTGGTCACGGTCAGGGTTACGTCATATGTACCTAAGGTATTATATACGATTGGCGGAGGTGTTTGACCCGTAAAGGAAGAAGGTGTGCCACCGGGGAACAACCAGTTCCAGGTAGATGGTGAACACAGTGAGTTGTCAGTAAATGTAACGGAATTGCCAATCACTACGGGTAAGGGTGTACCTGTAAAATCAGCGATCACGTTCTTTATGTTTATGAAGCCGGTTTTGATTTCTGTGCTATAGCTTATTCCATCGGATACCGTGAGAGAGATATCATAGGCGCCTGTGCCAGAAAAGATATGCTGAGGGTTTTGCAAACTTGAGGTATTATTAGCACCTGAACCGGGATCGCCGAAATTCCAGGCCCAGGAGGTTGGCGAGCCTGTTGATTGATCGGTGAATGACACGGTTGAACCAGGACAGGCTGTAGTGGGGCTTGCTGTGAATTTGGCCAGGAGAACAGCGTAAGGATCATACCCGTCAAGCGTAAGCCCTGCAATATTCGTTGGATCCAACCAATCCTTTAATCGGCTTGCAGCGGTGGCTCCCTGGTTCCATGACATTGAGAACTTACCGTAAAAATCCCAGAGTTGTGTTGCTGTGCATGATGAAGGACCACCATGAAGCTGACCCACCAGGCGATGATACTGGTCAAAAATGGGGGAGCCGGATGAACCGGGTTCTGTTATGCCATCTGACCAGTTTACTTTCCAATGTGAGTTAGCAGGTGTCCCGCTCCAGGTATCCGAAGTATATGAAGAATTGGAGTAAGATATCTTCTTGATATCACCGGAAGGATGGTGAACACCTGCCCCTGATGTTGCGCCCGCGTCTTCCCGATTCCAGCCGGAATAGTAGACGTTATAGCTTTGAGGGGGAGTGCTGCTCATCTGCACCAGGCAGAAATCAGAATCGGTATAACGGGCTTTCAGTGTTGCTCCCGAAATTGAATTGTAGGAAGGCGATGTAGCAGGATTTGCGCAGGTCGGGCTTTGCCAGTTAAACCAGAACACCCAGGAAGTTGGATCGCTGTAACAATGGTTTGCAGTGAGTATATAAGGAATTCCATCCTCGCTTGAATTATTGACTACCGCGCCGGAGCAGAATCCGCTGCCACCGGTAACAAGCATACATACAGATCTTATTTCATTCTCCCATCCCGCTGCTTCCGGACAATTCACATTGTTATTGCACGATCCTGAGGATCCAAATGATTTCGCATATTCATAAGCACTACGGTAACCATGGGTGACCCGGCTGAGGTTCAGTTCGCCAGAGAATTGAGGATTGACTGGTTCATAATATTCTATCATAATCTGGTCGCCCCTGATGAGCGTTGTTGCAAATGCCCTGCTTTCCTGGTTGTTAAAATCGGTAAAAGCACCTATCATTTCCGATTTATCTGAACTATATACAAACAATCTGGCCCCCGGTGGCAAATGATAATTATTGAATGTCAGGTTTATGGTAATAGCACCGGTTGATTTTATTCCGAGTCGCCAAACCCTGTCTCCTTGTGGCAAGGTGTCCCAAACCCCGGCATTATAAAGGGTATAGTTTACTTCAAGGTTTTCGCCAAATCTCCAGGGTATTTCTTTATTGAGATCGTTGATTTTATCCTCGTATCGCAATCTTTCGAGGTCAATTTTGGGCATGGATTCAAATGTCGGTGCACTCTTCAGGAGTTCCGGAAATTGAGAACTGGGAGGCAGTCCTCCCTGGCTGATCTGAGCATGGCTTACCTTAACCGATAGCAGGAACCAGACTGAAAGTAAAACAGTGTACTTTGGGCTCATAGTGCAGGTTTTATGTAGTAATAATTCAACTTATAATTCAGAAGTGATGTATCCTTCAGCGAAAGCATATGAAGCAGAGGGTGTTTTTTATTAAATCTTGCATGGATAACAAAAGATATCTGAAGCAAAACTGAAGGGAGGCAGCAAGGGAATTAGCAAGGGAAGTGTAAGAAAATCAGGGGAAAATAATCAATTCGTTATTAATCAGGAAATCACTGGGACGAGGTAAAATAGTATCATTAAGTAAGCCAAATATAATGAGATTTCTGATTTGAAATTAGTAATGAAAAATTTTTATTTGAGAATAGTAAACTTAACAGTTAGAAAATGAACGAGAAAATTTGAAGAGTTTATCAATACTGTAATTATTCGTTTCAAATTTTAAAAATCTCGGAGAATATAAAAAAACCACCCCAGAAATGAGGTGGTTTCAGCTATCAGCAACTTATGATCAATCAGTGATTATTTCTTCAGTCGGTAAAAATTACATCTTTACAAACAGCCGGCTCAACACTTCATTTTCAGTGCTGACTCTTAGAACATAAGTACCTGTATAGAGGTGGGAAATATCAATTTTTACCGGTATCTTACTATCGGTTTTTATTCCGGCCAACTGGTAAACAATTTGTCCCAGATGATTATACACCGTAATGTTTACGGATGTTTTGAAGGTTGATCCAAGTATAATATTCAGAAGATCAGAAGCCGGGTTTGGGAAAATTTCCAGGACTTCGGCCTTGTTTTCTGTAATCCCTGTGCACTCGCTGATCACAACCCGCAATATAGGGGAATTCCCGGTACAGGAAGCTGATGAGGTTTCGGTAACTGCAACCGAACCATTCCCCGGGTTACCCCAAAGTACGGTTACCTGGTTGCTGCCTGCTCCTGCAATGATAGTTCCCCCGGTAATAGCCCATACATAAGTACTACCGGCAGTGTAGCCGCAGCTGTAACCGGATTCCTGGGCTTTACATACGGAAGTAAAACCTGTAACCACCGGAGCCGGTATTGCATTTATTATAACTGAAAGTGCCGGGGAAGCTGGACCGTTTCCACATTCATTCTGGCCCTGCACGATAATTGAAACAGTACCTGAAAACGCGGGATTCCAGGTAATTGATGCAGTTGTAGTGTTAGGTTGAGTGAGAACGCCGGCTTCAGGAGGAGTGAGAGTCCATAAAAGCGTATACCCATTGGCAGGTAAGGACGCCGAGTAGATTCCGGTAGTTCCGGCACAGGCGGATGAAGGACCTGTTGGCTGCGTTGCTTTTGCTACGGGATCAATAAGGTAATTGATTGCAATGCCCTGCATGTTAGCAAAACAGGATGCTGTATTCCCGGTCACAGTATAAGTCCCGGTCGGCTGAAGCCCGAAGCTTATTAAATTACCTGTACCAGGCAACGGTGCCCCTGAGGCTACCCCATCTTTAAACAACTGGTAGTCAACTCCTAAATCAGAATCTTCGAGTCTAATCTCGTACCCGGCCTGACCGCTGCAGTATCCGCCTCCCGAAAACAATGAGAAAACATTGGGTTGGTGCGATAAGGTACAATTCAAATCAGGGGAAACCGGACCTGAACCGCATGCATTAGTGCCGGCCGTTTTTACCGTAAATGCACCCTCCCAGGTATTGGAAGCAGTAAGGGTTCCGGTCAGGCCTGTTCCCGAAATGGTCCCTGCGGTAGCCGGGGCTGCGGACCAGCTATAGCCGGTTGCGTTCGGAACGGAGGTAGTGGTGTATTCATAATTAAACAATCCACAAATCTGAGTAGGACCTGAAGGCTGGATGGGTGCTACGGTTACGGGAGCCTCCACATGGATCATTCCCGGATATGAAACTGTGTTTGAGGCTACCCCTTTGGTAACGGTCAGGCTGACATCATATATTCCGGCTGCAGAGTAAGTAACCGACGGATTCTGTAGAGTTGATGCAGCAGGGGTTCCTCCCTGGAAAGTCCAGTTCCAGGAAGTGGGAGAACCAAAGGATTGATCCGTAAACTGAACGGTTCCGCCATTGCAAACATGGGTGTTGCTGACTGTAAATGCGGCAGTAACCTGGGCAATGTTCCGGTAAAACCATCCCTGTGATCCGCAGCAATAACCAACCCCGTCGGCGGTAAAAAGAATCTCATACAAGGCCGGATCAAAAGTGCTTTGAGGGTAATCATCGGTCCAGGTTGTGCCTCCGTTCACCGATTTATAAATCTGCTCAGGCGTTCCGCAGACATAAACATCATTCTGGTTCGCCCAGGCGAAGTCATGCCAGAGGGGATAGCCTGAAGCTATTACCTGTTGTGTCCAGGTTGCTCCGCCATCGTAAGTCTTTACGATCCTTCCATCTTCACTTGCTGCCATTCCGATCATAGGATTGTAGAAATCGATTCCTGTTAAAAGTCCGCCCGCTGCATACACTGTTGCCCAGGAGAGGCCGTCATCCGTAGATTTCTGGATATCACCACCATTTGTAACCAGGAAATAGGTACTCCCTGTGACATAGCACAGTTTGTAAGGGATTGCAGAAAGACCGGTTCCGGGAGTCCAGCTGTTGCCACCGTTGCTGGTTGAATAAACCGCTGCTCCAGT
>JANXXZ010000218.1 GCA_025350385.1 Bacteroidales bacterium | reverse complement strand
GCGATAATAACCGGAGTATCTGGGTCGGGCTCGACAAGGGTATTGACAATATTTCGTTCGACAATCCCATCGAAATTTACCAGGAGAAAGGTGAACAACTGGGAGCCGTATACACCGCCTCCCTTGTTGGAAACATACTTTATGTAGGCACCAACAGGGGCGTTTTTACGTACCATAACGAATCCGGCAGGTTCTTCTATTCAGGTTTTCTAGATAATTCGCAGGGCCAGGTATGGCAGATCAGGGAAATGGATGGCAGCCTGCTCTGCGGTCACACGAACGGGACATACCAGGTTAAAGAAAACTCCTTCTCAAGAATTTCGGACGTCAGCGGCGGATTTGCCTTGCAGAAACTAATGAAAGACGGGAAGGAATACCTTATCCAGGGCACTTATTCATCGCTGGTCATTTACAGGAAGTCAGGCAATGATTGGTTATACAGCCACCAGGTGGAAGGTTTTATAGAGCCCTCAAGGTTCGTGGAAACAGATCACCTGGGGAATATCTGGGTTGGCCATTCGGTAAGAGGATTATACCGGTTACGCCTATCGGATGACCTTAAAAAAGTAACTGAAATTACATTGTATGGACAAAAAGACGGGTTACCTTCCGATTTCAATATCAGGGTATTTAAAATTGCCAACCGTGTCGTTTTTGCAACCGGAAGCTTACTTTTTACATGGAATGACCTGGAAGATAAATTAATTCCCTTCACTGAATTGAATAAACAATTGGAGGGATTTGAAACCTCTACAGGAATAATGGATGCAGGCAACAATAAATATTGGTTTACCAGAAAGAATGATATCGCCCTTTTCGAAATCACAGGAAACAAGGCAAAACAGCTCTATCGCCTGTTACTTCCCCTGTATAAGCTAAGTATGGTTGATAACTATGAGAACATTATCAGTCTCAGCCCCAACCTCGACCTTATATGCCTCGATAATGGGTTTGCGGTTTTCAATCATAGCTTTCTTACCTCAGGATTTCATGACAATTCAAAGCTAATATGGAGCGACATCTGTAGCTCTAATTCCGACGGTAAAATAAAGGAACTAAACAATTCGACCTCACCGATTATTCTGAATCATTCATTCAACAATGTTTCCATCTCCTTTTCTGTCATAAATAACCCGGGCATCACGAAGCTCTTTCAATACAAACTGGAAGGACTGGAAAAAGGCTGGAGCAACTGGAGCGAAAAGGCAGAAGTCAGGTACACCCGTTTACCCAAAGGTGAATACACATTTAGAGTGCGCACATTAACTTTAACCGGTAAGCTGACAGATCCGATTCAGATCCGGATTAAGTTACTGCCGGCCTGGTATGAGTCCACATTGGCCTGTATCATTTATTTCCTGCTTGCCCTGTTGAGCTTATGGGGATTATTACAAGTGAACCGCAACAGGATTGAGAAACATCATAATCTGTTGCGGACGGATGAACTGGCAAAAAGGCAGGTTGAAAAGCAACTGGCCGAACAGGAAATCATCACACTTCAGAACCGGAACCTGCAGGCGGAAATATCGCACAAGAACATTCAACTTGCCGATTCCACCATGTCAGTGATGAAAAAGAACGAATTGCTGATCGAAATAAAGAACGAGCTGGCCAAACAAAAGGAAGCCATGGGCGACCGGTATCCTATCCGTTATTTCAACCGGCTTAACCACCTCATCGACAAGAATATCTCGAATGACAATGACTGGCAGATATTTGAATCCCTGTTCGACCAGGCGCATGAAAACTTTTTTAAACGCCTGAAAGGTTCTTATCCTGATTTAACGCAGAGTGACCTGAAACTTTGCGCTTACCTTAAACTGAACCTGTCGTCAAAGGAAATTGCTCCTTTGCTGAACATAAGTGTCAGGGGCGTTGAAATCCGCCGCTACAGGCTGCGAAAGCGGTTAGCTCTTTCAACTGATTCTAACCTGGTCGAATTTATTATGCAGTTCTAGAGTCTGGTTATGATCGTTTTTATCCATGGAAGCATATTTTTACTTAAGATGAGGGGGACAGGGAGAGGGGAAACAAGATGCAAACCAGCACACTACAAGTCTTTAAATTCAGTAAATTGATCTTTTCGATCTTTTATTTTGACAAAAATTTCGCATAATTCAGTAGACTTTGAAAATTTAATTTTTCGTTAATAATTTTTAATAACCTAATTTTCAGCAAAATAAAAAATCGAGTCTCTGCGTCCTCAAGCGTTGATATTCTATGTAGTAAAGCTTTGCGTCCTTGCGGTAAAAAAAATTACCGGACTATCAGAAATTTAAACCGTCACCTAATCCTTCTGATTTTTTTCGGGATAAATAAAGAATCATATCGCATTCAGATTTGTGTATCCGGGTACATAAAATTCCTTTTATCAGGTCAAAAACTGGTGTTATCGGTTAAAAACTGGTGTTATCGGTTATAATATTTATATCATTCATCGGATTGCAGGTCTTTCACAACCTCATCAGCCTGCTATTTACTTTAGCATAAACTTGAGATTAATCTATTTGTAAATCATTGTTCATCAATTTATTATACTGTTTACAGTATAATTTGATGTATCATTGTAGTGGCTCCTGAATCCTGCATTCTGATCCTGTAGTATTCATGATGAAGGTTTTTAGCAGATTCCTGAATATTTTTATTTAATAATTCGTATTTTTATTGTGAAAAATAAGAGGATTATTGTAATCTTTTGACAAATATCCTTATCTGTTTTCAACTAAACCAATAACCAACCCAAATTAAATGTCATGAAACAAATCTTACCCAATCACAGGTACTTGTATCTGGCAATTATGCTATTGTTTGCCAGCACTACAACGTGGGCGCAGCAACGTACCATTTCCGGTACGGTTACTGACAGTCAGACAAACGAAACCCTGCCGGGAGCCTCCGTACTGATCAAAGGCACTGCTAAAGGAGTATCCACCGGAATTGACGGGAAGTTTTCAGTTGCACTTTCCTCTTCAGAAAACGCCCTTGTTGTATCCTTTATCGGATACGAAACCATGGAAGTAAGCGTTGGGGTACAAAACTTTATAATAGTACAGCTTGTTGCCAAGAGGACTACCCTTAATGAAGTAGTTGTTGTAGGTTATGGAACCAGTAAAGTAAAAGACCTGACCTCATCCATAACCACGGTTAAATCGGGTGATCTTCTTAAAACGCCCTCAAGCCAGCCCATGAATGCATTACAGGGGAAAGTTGCCGGGCTGCAGGTTGTGGCCAACGGTGGACCGGGTAATTCTTCCACCATCAGGATACGCGGGATAGGATCATTTCCCGGCAGGGAAAATGAAGCCCCGCTCTATGTGGTCGACGGAGCTTTCTTTGATAATATTGATTTCCTGAACCCGGCAGATATAGCATCCATTTCGGTGCTTAAAGATGCATCGGCAGCTGCAATCTATGGCGTAAGAGCTGCAAACGGCGTAGTACTCATCGAAACCAAGTCGGGTGCGTACAACCAAAAAACCACGATCACTTACGACGGGTATACAGGTTACCAGGTTGCACAGAATATCCTGAAGATGGCGAATTCAGCGCAATTTGCACAAATGGCTCTTGAATCAGGTTCCGTTCCTGATATTTCATTTATTGATAATGCCATGCAACGCTACGGCAGAAGCCGTATTAATCCCAATGTCCCGGATGTGAACACCGACTGGTATAAAGAAATACTCAGGCCCGCTCAAATTCAAAACCACAGTCTCAGTGTGGATGGCGGGAATGACAAGGCAAAATATTCAATCGGTGCAAATTATTTTTACCAGGAAGGCCTGCTGAAGATGAAAAATCAATACGAGCGCCTGAACCTAAGGAGCAAGATTGATTTTAAAGCTTCTAACTGGCTTACTATAGGAGGAAATTTCATCTACAGTAATGCTAATAAGTATAATGCCCAGGATGGCGCCTGGGACCAGGCATATTCTGCCGCTCCCACCCTGCCGGTTTATGACCCGCTGAATAAGGCAGCCTGGCCAACTGATTACGCCAATGCACAGGACCTGGGTTACAGGGATGGTCAGAATCCTTTCCCTACCATGGATTTAAACGATGATCTCATGAAAATCAGGAAAGTACTCGCCAATATGTACATGGAATTCACCCTGGTACCAAAAGTGCTGACCTTTAAAACCACCTATAACAACAACTCATCTTTCATAAATCAGAGGGTTGTAAACCTGCCTTTCTTTATTGGTAACAACTTCCAGAATCCTAATGCTACCGTTACCAAGACCACATCGACCTACATTAACCAGACCTGGGATAATATCCTGACATTAACCGAAAAATTCAATAATCATAATATTACCCTGATGGCAGGATCATCCTTTAAAGATGAAAGTTTCCAGATGCTTACCGCGCAGGGACAGAAATTTGACCCTAATTTTCAACAATCCTGGTATATAAATCAGTCTCAAACTATCCCTGTCACAGCAGTACATGACGACGGGAGCATTCAGTACGGAATGTCCTATTTCGGCAGGCTTGCTTATAATTACAACGACAGGTATTTACTTTATGCTACCATGCGTGCTGACGGGAGTTCAAAGTACCAGCAGAAATGGGGATACTTCCCTACCATAGGCGCCGGATGGGTAATTTCGGAAGAAAAGTTTTTAAAGAATAACGAGTATGTCCCCTTCCTGAAACTGCGTGCCAGCTGGGGGCAGCTTGGTAACGACCATATACAGGCCAGTGACGGTACCAGGACAACAGCGGTTGTATATACTGCAATGGGAGCCACTTCTACTGGTCCCGGAACTGTGTATAGCGGAAATATTGCTGCAAATTATTTCTCGGCACTCAAATGGGAAGTTACGGAAGAAACCAATATTGGCCTTACAGCCAGGTTCATGAAAGATAGGTTATCGGCTGACTTCGACTATTACATCCGTGATACGAAAAATGCTGCTATCCCGGTGGTTCTTCCTGGTGTGAATATAAGTGTTTTGCAACCTGTTGGAACCATCCGCAATAAAGGGGTAGAACTGGCGCTTACCTGGTCCGATAAGATTTCGAAGAAGCTGAGTTACACGGTTGGGGCCAATATTTCCACGCTGAAAAATGAAGCCACCGATCTTTACGGGCAACCCTACATTGATGGAGGAACTGCGGAATTCAGGCAGCGAACCTACATTGGCCAGCCTCTGATGGCTTTCTACGGATGGAAGATAGCTGGTGTTTACCAAAACGAGAATGAAGTTGCCCATGATCCGGTTGCCTTGGCAAACAACCTGGTACCGGGTGATTTTAAATATGTTGACCAGAACCACGACGGAATAATTGACGATAAGGACCGTGTAATCCTGGGTTCCTACTTCCCTTCATTCATCTATGGATGCAACCTGTCTGTAACTTACCTGAGTTTTGATTTATCAGCCAACATGTACGGACAGACAGGCAATAAGATCCTCAACCGTAAACGCGGCAATATGATCTGGACAACTGACGGAAACCTCGATGCTGATCTGGCGGTAAACCGCTGGCATGGCGATGGCACTTCCGATAAATATCCTTCCTCCGCGGGTTTACGAAAGGGCTGGAACCAGAAAATGAGCGATTATTTTGTGAACGACGGATCATTCTTCCGCATACAAAATGTCCAGATTGGATATACCCTGAAGAACACGAAATTGCTGGGAGGGAATTTCCCCGTATGCAGGATCGCTTTTACTGCCGACCGCCCGTTGACTGTTTTCAAATACAATGGTTTCACCCCTGAAGTAGCTGACGGTTGGGATACACAAACGTACCCGGTACCTGCAGTATATACAATCGGACTAAATGTTAAATTCTAAAACACCCCGAAACATGAAACTTAAACACTACATATTACCTGTTGCTACACTGATGACTGCACTTTTGATTACTGCAGCCTGTAGCAAAAAATTAGATGAACTTCCTGAGAACCGGACTTTTACAGCTGAAACGGATTATTCCAAAACCAGGGATATGATTTTGCCTGTAATTGGTGTATACCAGGGATTATCTCCGGTTGATGTTGAATGGCCGGATATGCCGCTCATTGCCGTTCGCGGCGATGATGTAAATGCCGGGGGACTTGGCGACCAGGCTGATTTTAGCGAAACTGACAAATACAATTACAACAAAGGGTATTGGATGTATAATGGCCTTTGGTCCGATTACTACGGGCACATATTGACCGCCAATTCAGCCATGGAACAGATCGCACTTTATAAGGTTAAAGCCAGCGCCGGCAGCGCTGCGCTTGCCGATCAGTATACCGCTGAAGTAAAGGTACTACGCGGATGGTGGCTGTTTCACCTTAGCCGGGTGTTCGGGGGACTGCTCATACCCACAAGTTCTGCTCCTGCTGAATTATACACGCTTCCTTTATCAACCAAGGACCAGGTAATGCAGCACATCTCCGACCAGATGGACCAGGCAATTCCTCTGCTGCCCGATTCAAGGCCGAATGAAAGAACCGATATCCCCGGCGGTGTGACAAAGTACACGGCTTTAGCCATAAAAGCGCTTGCCAACCTCGAACTGAAAAACTACCAGGGAGTAGCCGATGCAACAGGTGAAATTATCAAGTCGGGAAAATTCTCCCTTGAACCTGATTTCTACCAGCTCTTCAAACTAAAAGGAAAGTTAAATAATGAAAACCTGCTGGAGAAACAATACTCTGACTTCCGCCAGGGTTCGGGCGACAACTATTATTATTTGTATGCGTTTTTCGGACCACAGGGATGGACGCCAAAAGTTGCAGGAGCGGGTGATGGCTGGGGTTTCTTCGAACCCAGCCTGAAATATATCAAGTTTATGCTCGACCGTGGTGAACAGGTACGTCTTCAAACCACCGTTTGTTT
>JANXXZ010000173.1 GCA_025350385.1 Bacteroidales bacterium | reverse complement strand
AAATGGCATGCGCTCAGTCCCCGGTTGTCGGCACAATACAGGTGGAGTGAGACAAACCGGTTTTATGTCTTATATTCGCGGGGATTCAGGCCTTCGGTACTTGACGATCTTTGCCGTTCAGGCAGAATCAAGGGAGGCTTTAAGATAGCCAACCCGGCCGTTATGCCGGAATACCTGAATAATTATGAAACCGGTTTCGACCTGAAACCATCCGCGAAATCAACCATCTCCGCTTCCGTTTATTATTCAAGGGGAACAGATTTCCAGTATTATGTAAGTAACGGCAAAACCATCGACATGGGATTTGGTGACCGGCCGATCTTTATCAGGGCTAACATCAGTGATGCAGAGATATATGGTGCTGAAGCCGAAGCCAGGTATGACCTGCTTCCTTCTTTATCCGTATTCGCAAATTGTGCCTATACACATGCTGCCATCATCAAATACACTAAAATAGCTGATAATGATACCATTAACCTGGCGGGGAAATATTTTACCGATGTCCCTGAGCATATCTTTACTGCCGGGATTAACTGGACCAATCACCTGGTAAATTGCAGTCTGTATGCCCATTATACTGGGTCAATGTATATTAATGATCAGAATACCGTGGATGAAATCCTGTTGTCGGACAAATACCCGGCTTGCACAACCATTGATATGAAAATCAGTAAATCGTTTAAAAAACATTACAGGCTTTCTCTCAACATTCAGAACCTGATGGATGTAAAATACTACGACAGTAAGTACGCAGTTTGTCCGGGAAGGTTCATAACCGCTGAATTCGCAGTAAATTTCTAAATAATACAATGATGAATAAAAACCTGGTAATTCTTGTTGCAGTTGCAATTCTTCCAATTCAGTCCCTTTGGGCTCAGACCAATGATTTTTACGATGATGCCGAAACGGTCAGGCTGAATGTACCGGCTATTGAATTGCTGGGAGAAATAGCAAATCCGGGGAATATCGACCTTGAATCACTACCGTTACGTTCAGTAATTGTTAAAGAAACACTCCTTGCCGATGGTAAGGATAAATTTGTCGGAGCTTACCGGTATGATGGCTATTCACTTTATGATATTCTGAACAAAACCATACTGAAAAAGAAAAACGAGGCTGAGTTCCCTCCTATTATCGATTTATATGTTGTAGTTGAAAATGACAAGGGGGAGAAAGTTGTCTTCAGTTGGGGAGAAATCTATTACCCGATACATCGCCACGAAATAATTGTGGCAACACAGGTTGCCCGCATCGTCCCCTCAAAAACCAAAGATTTGTGGCCATTACCGGTTGATTCAAAACTTGTGGTTGCCGGCGATCTGTTAACCCACCGCAATATCAGCCATCCTGTAAAGATTACCGTGCTGTCCTACTCAGGGAAATATGAAATAAACAAAGGAATGAGCCCGATGGTGAGCGAAAGTTTTTCCATATCGGATGAAAAAAAGAAACTGGCTGACATTAATTTGCTTCCGGTCAATTTGCCAAAGCTGACCTATCCTTCCGTTTTCTATGGCCGGGGAAAGGGTATTCACGGGACTACCCCGTTTACCGGGATAATGCTCAAAGAGGTACTTGCAAAATATGCGAACACTAATGATAAGAACCTGAAAACAGGCTTATTCATGATTGCGGGCAAGGATGGTTATCACGCGGCATTTAGTTTCAGCGAAGTGATGAACCGCAATGACCAGGCCGAATTCCTTCTCGTTCCATTGCCAAAAGATGCTGATGGTGGCGCTTTCCAGGTTTTTCCGGCGGCCGATTTCTTTTCTGACCGGGCTATCAAAGCTGTTGAATCCATCAGGATAGTACAAACGGACAACACTAAATAAGTTAAATATGAAGGCAATTTCCAGCATCCGCCTGCTCATTCTAACTTTATTACTGATAAATTGTTATCATGTGAAAGCACAACAACAAATGGCAAATTTATCAGGTGAACTCATCCTGTTTCACGCGGGAAGTTTATCCGTCCCGATGAAAGAAATTGCTGCTGAATTCAGTAAAATCTATCCGAATGTTAAGATTCTCTCCGAATCAGCAGGTTCCTTAGCGTCAGCGCGAAAGATCACTGACCTGAACCGTTCCTGCGACATTATGGCTTCGGCCGATTATTCGGTGATTGACAAAATGCTGATCCCCCGCTATGCTGATTGGAATATTAAATTTGCTTCGAATGAAATGGCAATCGTTTTCAGCCCGAAGAGCCGGTATGCGGATAAAATAAACCAGGCCAACTGGTACGAAATCCTTATGAAACAGGATGTTTCATTTGGAAGGGCTGATCCAAACAGTGATCCCTGTGGTTACAGGACGGTTATGATGCTTCAACTAGCCGAGAAGTATTACAAAAAACCCGGGCTGGCTAAAAGCATCATCGAAAAGGACGCTGCATTCATTCGCCCGAAAGAAGTGGATATGCTGGCCCTGCTTGAATCAGAAAGTATCGACTACATCTTCCTTTACCGCTCAGTCGCTATCCAGCACAGCCTGAAATATATAGTTCTTCCTGATCCGATAAACCTGAAAAATCCTGCATTTGCAAGCCAGTATGCATCAGCAAAAGTAGAGATCAACGGAAACGCGCCGGGTGAAAAGCAGGTAATGACCGGAGAACCCATGGTGTACGGGGTAACAATTATGCGTAACGCACCGAACAGGGCTGCGGCTGAGGCTTTTCTTGCTTTTATGCTCTCGAAGGACCATGGAATGAAGATTATGGAGAAGGATGGACAACCTTCAGTTATACCCATGCCAGTTCAGAACTTTGATAAATTGCCGGCAGTACTAAGGCCGTTTGCAAAAAAGAAATAGATTTATTTCATTACCCGTAAACAGTTTTACAGGATCCCAGCATGAACAGGTATTCCTCTTTCCAGTTGATTTTTCTGTTCCTGGGGGGAATGCTGCTACTTTTCATCCTGGCTCCGCTGCTGGGGATGTTTGTGGCAACCCGCTCAAATGAGCTGGTTGACACCTGGCGTGAGGCTGAGGTCCGCGAAAGTATCTGGCTTACGCTTTGGGTGTCGATGTCAGCTACCCTTCTTTTTGCCCTGGCCGCTATACCCTTTGCCTACCTGATGGCAAGACGGAATTTTATGTTTAAGCGCCTTTTAACCGGTATCATTGATCTTCCGGTTGTAATACCCCATTCGGCTGCCGGCATTGCAATATTGGGGTTTGTTTCACGGAATTCGCTGCTAGGGAAAGCCGGTTCTTCGATAGGACTTGATTTTGTAGGGCATCCGGCGGGAATTGCTGTAGCTATGGCTTTTGTAAGTGTCCCTTACCTGGTGAATGCTGCCCGCGACGGATTCCTGGCTGTCCCGGTACGCCTCGAAAAGGCAGCCCTTACCTTAGGGGCTTCTCCTGCCAGGTCATTTTTCACCATATCATTGCCATTGGCGTGGCGTAACATTGTTTCAGGCCTTATCCTGATGTTTGCCAGGGGGATGAGTGAGTTTGGCGCCGTGATCATCGTAGCGTATCACCCCATGATTACACCCGTGCTTATTTACGAACGATTCGGCGCTTTCGGCCTGAAATATGCCCGCCCGGTATCCGTGTTGTTTATCCTGATTTCACTGTCATTGTTCATCTTACTGCGGATGCTTTCGCGCGAAAAACAAAAGTAAAATCCGTATGCTCGAACTTAAAAATGTATCAATACATCACCCGGGCTTCAGCCTGAAGAATATTAGTTTCAGGGTTGAAAGAGGGGAGTACTTCATGGTTCTGGGGATGTCGGGTGCGGGAAAATCGATCTTACTCGAAACAATCGCCGGGCTTTCCTTCCCTCACGGTGGCGAGATACTTCTGGAACGAAAAAGAATTGAGAAATGCAAACCCCAGGATCGTGAAATTGGTCTTGTTTTTCAGGACCATGCACTGTTTCCGCATCTCACTGTTAAAGGAAACATTGGATTTGCGTTGAAAGGACGGAAATTGAATGCTGATCAAAGACGAAACCTGATTCATGAGATCGCTGACCGGTTGCATATTTACCATCTTCTGGACCGCCGACCTTCCACTTTGTCAGGAGGCGAACTGCAGCGGGTGGCACTCGCAAGGACATTAGTACAAA
>JANXXZ010000146.1 GCA_025350385.1 Bacteroidales bacterium | reverse complement strand
AAGCAAATGGTAAAAGTTGAAGTCTCGAGGTATACAAAGGGTTCAGGTACCAACCAATTGTTCTATGACGCGAAAAACCTTTTGCCTCATCATTTGCGGCTCACAGCCGATCTGAGTTACCTCACCGAAAAGGCACTCGACTTTTATGGATTTAATGGCTATCAAAGCCACTTCAATTCTGATTTAACCGATAAGAACCAGCCTGATTATATAACCAGGGTTTTTTACCGGGACCTGCGCAAAATGTTCCGCTTCACTGCCGATCTGCAGGGTAAACTCTATGGTAAGAACCTTAAATGGCTGGCAGGCTTTGGTATTATGAATATGAAGATGGGCAGGGTTGATTTCAGTTCCATTAATAAAGGAAAGAAAGATGCAGATGTCCTGAAAGATACGACTACGCTTTTTGACAAATATGTAGATTGGGGAATAATCAGTGACAAAGAAAAGGATGGGGGTAACGCCAATTTTATTAAACTCGGGTTAGTTTATGATACCCGCGACAACGAAGCAAATCCCATGCACGGGATATGGAGTGAAGCCTTAATCGTATACTCTCCAAAGTTTTTATTCAATCCCGAGTTTTCTTATGCCAAGCTGGTGCTGATCCACAGGCAGTATTTTACCCTGGTGCCGGATCGCCTTTCATTTGTATTCCGCATTGGCTACCAGGGTACGATTGGAGGTAAGGCTCCGTTTTTCATGCAGCCTTATATGCTGAGTTCCTATTCGTCCATCACAAAAACAGATGGACTGGGCGGGGCTAAAACACTGCGCGGCATCATGCGTGATCGGGTGGTGGGCGATGGAGTTGTTTATGGAAACCTTGAAGTTCGTTGGAAATTCCTCAAAACCCAGGTTGGTAAGCAAAACATTTATTGTGCGTTGAACGGATTCTCCGATTTCGGGATGGTGGTTCAGGAAGTGAAGTTTGACAGGAGTAAAATAAGTGCTTCTGACCAGGCAAAATATTTCGATTTCAGCTATGATAAGGACAAAGTGCATCCCAGTTTAGGAGCAGGACTCAGGATTGCCCTGAACGAGAACTTTATCCTTGCTGTTGATTATGGCTTTGCGCTCAATCATAACGATGGCGCCAAGGGGTTGTATATCAATATAGGGAATCTGTTTTAGGAAACTGTCGCCTTGGTAACAGGTTAAATCTGTAATATACCAGTAAAAATTATTTTACTGATCTTTCTTTTTTGCAAGGTTTTCGCTCAGTATTGCAGGCTCCTTCAACTGTGTTGAAAGCAGCAACCCCAGCGCCATCAATCCGATAAGGATCAGCAACGAAAGTGACATCGATCCTGTCACGGGGGCTTTATAACTGTCCATTCCGAATATGAAGGCAATCCCGGAAATCTGTCCCATGAGCAAAAGTAAGCCGTTTGATGTGCCTTCAGGGGCAGGATAGGCTATTTCAGCTCCATACTGAAAGCCAATAGGACCGGCACTTAAGAGGAAAAATCCCATTATGAATGATGAAGTAAGTAACACAGGGTAACTGGTTGCATAGGTAATACCGATCAGTCCTACCGTGGCGGCAGCTAAAGCCAGCATAATAAAAGGAACTCTTTTATGATAAAAATCAGAAAGCAGCGGTAGGATCACCGCACCTATTATACCCCCTATGATCATCAGTCCGCCTGACATACCAGCCTGCGTAGTGGTAAAATGCCTGGGGCGGAGAATTTCTTCAATCCACGTTGTCACACTATTAAATACACCAAGTCCTATAAAGAAGACAATCATCAGCAGGATAAAATTCCTGTTTTGAAAAGTCTGTTTGAGACCATCAAAAACCAGTGACCGTTCTTCATGCCCGGGCGGACTTGCCGGTGTGGGTGGGTGTTCTTTAGCCAGCGCGATGAATAAACCGGCGGCGATGATAGATACAATACCATAGGAGAGGAGCATCCGGTCAAAACCTGAATGAAGTACAAGGTAGGGAGTTAAAACCAGCCCGATTAAAATGCCCACATACATGGCTAACGAACCCATTCCAGAAGCTGTTGCCCTTTCCTTTAGCGGAAACCACCGGGCTGCCACCATCGTGATGGCATTCAGTATAAAAGGTTGTCCGATGGCAATTCCTATCTGCGAAAACAGTACCAGGGTATAATTGTCAGCAAACAAGCCCCGGGTTAAACCGAAAACGCCAGTGAACGTTGCGCCGATCCCGACTGCAATGCGATATCCATAGGTATCAATGACCCAGGAAGCAGGTATGGATACAAAAATGAAGATGACCATGAAACTCATGGAGAGAATCCCGATACTGAGATCGGAAACTTGGTAAAAACCGGCAGCAATGCTCGTAACCGGGGCAAATGTGATCCATAATAATTGGTTCATGATGATTACAATCATGAATGCAAGTAAAATGACCCAGCGGTAGGCGTATATTTTAAGCTTTTCGTAGTCCATATTTTTATCCTTTACCAATATTGATTTAACTGATCCGGAACTTGCAGGCTTTTTGGTTCTTTCCAGATAGGGCAAACATATAAAAAATTAAATCGCTAAAGCCGAACCTGCTGAATTTTGATTCAACCGGCAGTGTTAAAAATTGATTTTTGATGGTTCATTTCTCTTACTATTTATTAATTTTGCCAATCTCAAATAGTGTTTTACTTTTTTATTCCTTCTTTGTTGCCAATTATCACCAAAATACATATTACATTTGGTTAAAATCTTGATAGATTATTAACAAATCAATTCTTCATGGTACCTCCATCTTTTATTCCGGCTGTGGTTAGGGCTAAAATGCACAAATTTGTTTATCGTTTCGAAAATGCCGGCGCTACTAATCCCGCTGGTGCAAAAACCCTTCAATCGCAAGGTTTACATGGCGGACTCATTTTTGACCGCCTTGTCCGAAACGGAATTTTTATCGAAACCAGTCTTGGTTATTATTATTTGAATAAAGATAAATATCAGGCATACATGACGGTGCGAAGGAAAAGGATGCTTTATATTCTTGCCGGACTGATTATTATTTTAGTTATTACATCATTATTACTCTTAAAGTAGAGTACTTCCGGAAAGTGCTGAAGTTTAACCGTTCTGAAAGGTTCGCACTTCTTTTTCTACTGTTTACGCTGGCTCAGGTTCTGCACAGTATTGAAGAAATTGTATACAGGCTTTACGATTGGCAGCCGGTTGCAGATTTGCAGATGAATTCAATTTTTCAATTCAGAGGGAAAATGGAAATTGACAGCAACCTTTTTGCTGTGATGAATATAGTCATTATTGTTCTCCTCTTCCTGCTGACAATCCAGCTCTACAGAATAGAAGCCTGGGCTGTCCCGGTTTCGGTGCTGGCAGCATTTATTGAAATTCTAAACGGAACCGCTCACCTTGCAGTAATGATCTATTTCGGGCAATATTTCCCGGGTTGTATCACTGCAGTTGGATTACTCATTTGTGCAGGCCTGTTTCTTGTAAATAATTATAGAACAGCAGTAAAAGAATTCACAAAAGATTAGAAAAAACCATCTGTTATTCAGCAGGTTTTATGCTTACCCTTTTCACTCCTGAATAATTCACTTTTTTCATCTCTCCCAGGTATTCGATAAGCAACTGGGAACAGGTGTTATACGAATTGGTACCTGCATCACGGTGGTCAAATTTATAGACGGCTGAAATATAGCTGTTCATTCCGACCAGGTATTCTTTTTTTACATCCAATAGGTTACCGGATTTGTCGCACATCACAACATCGGAGCAGGATCCGGTTTTATCAGTCAAAACAGTATAGTTCATCCCGGAAACTTCCAGGTCAATTTTCTTATCGCGGTTAAAGGAATAGCAAATCAGGGATTTAATCTCTGTAGCATTCATTTTGAAAGTCACCACCTGGTTCCCAAATGGATCAAGCAGGTAAACATCCTTAAGCCTGATATCACCTGCTGCTAATGATGGAATGCGTATACCCCCGGTGTTCTGGAATGCAAAATCAACCTTCAATCGGCCAGTAATTGCGTCAGTCATCAGGCTTCCCAGTTCCTCTTTACCGTTTATCGCGGTTTCAGCCACTGCGATTACCCGTTTTAGTTCATCATTGTCATTGTACTTATCAATCAGAGCCTGTATTGTGCGGTCACTCTTGATGGATGCCAGTGGGATCAGTTCATACTTCCTGTCGGTGATCTTCCCGTTCTCCACTATCAGGGTTATTTTCCCTACGTTTTTCAGTCCCGAACCTGTCTGGACAATCATCACATTGTTAACCATCATCGGGGTTGTCATAGTAGTATGTGAGTGTCCACCGAGAATCAGGTCGAACTGGGGCATTGTTTTCGCAAGGGAATCATCGCTTTCGACACCCAGGTGCGTAAGCCCGATCAGAATCCCGTATTTGTCCTTGAGCCAGGAATATTCCCTAGCTTTCTGTATGCCAACGGTAAATTGTAACCCTTCCATTTTAGAAGGATGCGAATCGGGCAAACCATTATCACCCAGCTGAATGATTCCCAGTACAGGAATTTTTACTTTCCCTGCTTTCAGGATGACATAAGGCCTGGGCTGTTCAAGAACGGCTCCTGATGCGTCAATATTACAACTGATGAAAGGGAAATTGGCCTGTTTAATACGGGCATTGAGCTTATCCTGCCCGAGATCAAATTCATGGTTCCCGATTGCGCTGAGGGAGAATCCGCAACGGTTCATCAGGTCGATCATGGGGAATCCTTTGTCTGCTACTATATCAACCACCGGGTTACCCGTAAAATTATCACCAGCCGACATCAGGAAAACATATTTATGCGTTTTCCGCAGGCTATCTGCAAAATGAGCCAGCTTCGCCATATTATCAATCCTGGCATGCATGTCGTTAGTGTGCAGAATAATAATTTCTGTTGGCTTGCTCTTTTTCTGCGCATAGACCGGGTTTGTAGTACAAACAATAAAAAGGGTGAAAACCAGGAAGAGGTTAATTGCGATTTTCATAGTATTGTGGTTCTTTTGAGTGAAAATTTTTGTCCTTGGGTGATGGGGCCATCCCGTTCGGTCGTGTTCCCGAAACGGTCAACCACCATTAATTTTCCTTTACGCATCATTTTATACGATCTGGGGGAATAGGTCAGCACCGCATCTTCAATCCGCGCGCCGTCAAACAGGCTGATTTCCTTTCCATTGATGTAAACTATCATGAATACAGTCCTTTTTTAATCGAATTTTAATTATTTAGGTCCCATATTTGGTAAAGTCAGGCTATTTGTGAAAGATAAATTTATTCAGGAGTAATAATTTCCGCTGAATTCATGGTTGGGGCGTAATATTGTGCCTACTCCTTCAATTCCCTCGCCTAGTCTCCCCTCGCCTAGTCTCCCCTCTTTTTTAACCAGATCTTTAGCCTTTCATAAATTAACCACCTCAGGCTGACACCAGAAGCCTCGACCAGCTCGATTCAAGCAGGCTCAGGTTGACGACATCCACATTCTCTATTAACACTATTCCGGGCTTTTTGCCTTTTTCGAACGTTCCCAACTGATCAAACCCCAGTAATTCCGCCCCGTTCCGGCATGCCCAGCCCAGCAGTTCACACAAAGGTATCTCAGGGTAATTGAACGCAATTGTTTTAACCTCATCCATTATGGATAAGGAATCGTTAGAAGCAAGGCTGTCGGTTCCCAGGGTTATATGACAGCCTTTTTTACGGAACAAGGGGATATCGGGGAGCTGGTTTTCAATAAAGCGGTTAGCGTTTGGACAGAAACACCAGCTGAGTTTTTTAAAGTAGTTTTCGGCAATGTCAATATCCTGTTCCTTGGATACTGTATTATGCACCAGCAGTAATTTCTGATCCCTGCTGAAAAAGGGTGATATACTCTCAATCGGGCGTTTTGAAGTGGCTGCAAAGGGTGGAATCCCCGGATTGAAGTAGTTCCTGCGGCCGGCGATCATCCCGCTTCCATTCATGAAATACTGGTTTTCATCCTCGTTCTCCTGGTGGTGCATAGAGATTACCGAATTCTCTTCTATTGACCGTTGAGCAATTAACCGGAAAAGTTCTTCGGAGAGGGAATAGGTTGCATGAGGCACGACCGAAACCCGATTATTCAGTTCCATTGATTGAAATCCGGAGGCGAGTTCCGAAACGCGTTTAAATGCTGTTTCTGCCATGATAGGATCGGATGCAAATACCTCTGCAAAAGTATGGAAAAGAATAGGAGAGAATTCTTTGAACTTCCTGGTGGCCAGGGTATTTGAAATATCACCTACGGCGATAGTGCCGGACTGATACATAGTATTCCCTTCCCGGATAATTGCATTTTCAACAATTTCATCCGGAACCGCATGTCGCTTATCATCCAGGCTTTTCAGGAAATGGTTGAGACCTCTGCCTTCAGTGATCTGCCCTTTAGCCCAGGATAATTCAAGGTGGCAATGAGTGTTGACGAAACCGGGACAAAGAAATCCCGGGAAGCGCTCCAGGAATTCAATGGAATAATTGGTTGGTTCGGCCGGAATCACATCCCGGATGGTTCCCTGGTCATCAATTACTAAAACACCGCCGGCAATCGGTTTACTGCTAACAGGAAATAGGTAATCGGATATAAGGAAACGCATAAGGGAAAAGCTGAGCAGAACAAATGTAGAAATAAAAGGATTTATTGAGTGAAAACAAAAGTACCTTTTAATCAGTTATATTCTAATGAAGTTTTATACTGACCAAAGTTTAAATACATCAGGCACACTAAGTAATTTTGGCCCTTAAATTCAAATCAATGAGGTGGATGCTTATCATCTCAACTTTCTGCCGGTATATTAAATTCTAATACCCTATTTTTGCACTCATAAAGGTATTGAATGAAAGACCCACGCATTATCACCGGTTTTTCCCGGTTATCCAAAGATCAGAAGGTAGACCTGGTAGCCGGACAGGTAAAAAAACCAGATCAGTATGCTGAAATCCTGCGCTCCGCCTGGCATCGCGATCCTCTTGCCCAAAAGCTCTACGATGAATTCAGTGAGAATACCCTGTCAAACTACTATTTTCCTTATGGTGTTTCGCCGAATTTCCTCATAAACGGGAAATTTTACTTTGTCCCTATGGTTATTGAAGAGAGCTCAGTAGTGGCAGCCGCATCAGGAGCCGCTAAATTCTGGGCCGAACGGGGCGGGTTTCATTCGGAAGTAATATCTATGAAAAAGATCGGCCAGATCCATTTCCTGTGGCATGGCGATATTGAACCCCTGAAAAACTCCTTTCCTGAAATCAGGAAGATCATGCTCAATCGCACGCATGCTCTAACGATAAATATGCAAAAACGGGGAGGTGGAATCCGGGGTATTGAACTGATAGATATGACAGACAAAATTCCCGAATATTACCAAATAAAGGGAATCTTCGACACCCGCGATTCAATGGGAGCAAATTTTATCAATTCCTGCCTTGAGGAGTTTGCAGATATCCTAAAAGAATTTGTAGCTGACGACCCGCGTTTCAACGGAACGAATCTGGATGTGATCATGTCGATCCTTTCGAATTATACTCCGGATTGCCGGGTGCATACCTGGGTTGAATGTGATCTGAGCCATCACCAGGGATTTGACGATATCTTTTCAGACGAAGAATTTATCAGGCGTTTTGAAACGGCAGTCAACATAGCGAGGGTTGATGTCAACCGGGCTACTACGCATAATAAAGGTATTTTCAACGGCATCGATTCGGTATCACTGGCAACCGGGAATGATTTCCGGGCATTGGAAGCATGTGGTCACACATGGGCCGCACGCGACGGGCAATACCGGAGCCTGAGCGAAGCAAACCTGACAGACGGTAAATTCCGTTTCTCACTCGAAATTCCCATGGCCCTGGGAACTGTTGGTGGACTTACCAACCTGCACCCGCTTGCTAAATTTTCCCTCAAACTGCTCGGAAATCCGGGCGCCGAAGAACTCATGATGATTGCTTCGGCAGTTGGTCTGGCAAATAATTATGCCGCTGTGAAATCATTGGTAACAAAGGGCATCCAGAAGGGCCACATGAAAATGCACCTGTTTAATATTCTCAATGTTTTTAATGCCGATGAACAAGAGAAAAGACAGGCTGTGGAATATTTCAGGCATGAAAAAGTATCCTACAACAGCGTAAGCAGGTTTTTAGAAGGAATACGATAAATTTTAGAATATTGAAATCCAGCACGTATTATTCACATGGCAAACTACTCATTACCGGGGAATACCTGGTACTGGACGGTGCGTTGGCACTCGCTTTGCCTGTTATATCCGGTCAATCACTGCTTGTTGAAGAGGGCAAATCCGAAGAATTGCATTGGATTGCCCGTCACCCGGACGAAACCTGGTTTGAAGCCAGCATGAGTTTACCCGCTCTTGAAATCAAGCTATCATCCGACCCGGAAATTGCAGCCAGCCTGGTCAAACTGCTCAGTGCAGCCTGCACTTTGCAGCCTGATTTCCTTACTGAAATACAAAGCCTTAAGGTTACAACTCATTTGGAATTCCGCCGTGAGTGGGGATTTGGCAGCAGTTCTACACTCATAACAAATGTGGCAAGATGGGCCGGGGTTGACCCTTATAAGTTGCTTTGGATGGTTTCAAAAGGATCGGGTTATGATATTGCATGTGCAGAAGCTGCCGGACCAATACTTTACAGGTTGGCTGATCAACAACCGGTGGTAACTCCGGTCCGGTTTAATCCCTCTTTCAGTGATTCAATCTATTTTGTGTACCTGGGCAGGAAAATGGATTCAGACGCCGGGATTTCAGCCTACCGCCAGCGGAATAAATCCCGGCAAATGTCTTTGCTTGTTGAAATCAGCACTATCACGGAAGCTGTGCTTTCTGCCCGATCGTTGGAAGAATTTACCTTCCTCATAGAAGAACATGAAGCGATCCTGAGCAGGCTTCTTGGTGTTGCTGCGATAGGTAAAACTGTATTCAATGATTTCCCGGGCCAGGCTAAGTCCCTTGGCGCCTGGGGTGGTGATTTCGCCATGCTTGCAAGCAATATTGGCAAGGATGAAGTAAAAAAACTGTTGAAAAAGAGAGGATTGCAGACTTTTTTTCACTTTGATCAACTCATACTAAAGCATCCTGAGGATCAGTTATGAATGAATTTAAATTTAAGGGTACACTTTTAAAAACTCCGTTGGAAACAGCCGTCAGTGTTTCATGGAAGTCGCCATCGAACATAGCAATTGTAAAGTACTGGGGAAAAACCGGAAGGCAGATTCCTGTGAATCCATCAGTCAGCATGACCCTTTCAAGTGCCTATACTCTTACACATTTAACTGCGATTCCCGGGAACAATTCAGGAACTGTTTCGCTAAGCTTCAAATTCGAAGGAAAGCCGAATACACCGTTTGGCGCACGAATCAGCAATTTCCTTTCTTCAATATCTGATATTTTCCCTTTCCTGAATCAGGTAAAGCTGGAACTGTATACACATAATACCTTCCCGCATTCGTCAGGTATTGCTTCATCAGCTTCTTCTTTCAGTGCACTGGCGCTATGTCTGTGTTCACTTGAAGAACAATTTTCGGGAAAGCCAATGAATGATTTCTTTAAAAAAGCATCCTGCATTGCACGCCTGGGTTCCGGAAGTGCATGCCGCTCTGTATATGGAGGCCTGTCGCTCTGGGGAAAAAGCCCTGAAATGCCAGGTTCATCGGACCTGTTTGCAATTCCCGTAACGAATATCCACCCTGTTTTCAGTACCTTGCGCGATGCCATAATCATTGTGAACAGTGGAGAAAAGAAAGTATCCAGTTCTGAAGGTCATGAAAGGATGCGGCAACACCCTTTCGCAAATTCACGAGTAAGGCAGGCAAATGCAAATACCCGCTCCTTGTTGAAAGCCCTGGAGGATGGCGATCGGGCAACTTTTATCCGTGTTACCGAAAACGAAGCAATGACGTTGCATGCATTGATGATGACTTCTGACCCTGGATTCGTACTTTTAGAACCGGATAGTATAAGGATAATCAGCCACATCAGGGAATTCCGGGAGAAAACCGGACTCCCGATCTGTTTTACACTCGATGCAGGTCCAAATATACATCTTATGTATTTTGAAGAGGATATTGAACAAGTTCAGAAATTGATTGTTGAAAGTTTGTTGTTAAATGATAAACAAAATAATTGGATTGATGACAAATTTGGAACCGGTCCTCAAAAATTGAACTAACTGAAGATTGTAACTTAACAACTGGCTGAAATAAGGGCAAGATGATCAGAAAATCAGAGATATTTTACGGTAAGGTATTGTTATTCGGGGAATACAGCATTCTTTTTAATTCGAAAGGGTTGACTATACCCTACTCACATTTTACAGGGCAGTTAAGCTTTATTAATGACGACAAGTACACCGATTACGATTTTGCGGTCCAATCAAATCTGCAGTTGATTGAATTCCTGGATTATATTAAATATAGTGATCATAAAGGAGAATTGCCGTGCAAGATTGATTTTGAAAACTTTGAGTCTGATCTGAAGAATGGGTTGTATTTTGAATCCAATATCCCCCAGGGATATGGTATTGGAAGTTCAGGCGCTTTGGTGGCTGCAGTTTACGATAAATACGGGGTTGATAAAATTGAAGCAAGTGCTACTATTAAAAATGAAGATATAAGCAGGTTGTTGCTCCTTTTCTCGAAAATGGAATCCTTGTTTCACGGTCAGAGCAGCGGAATTGACCCGTTGAACTGCTACCTGCAGTATCCCCTTCTTATTAATTCGCGTGATAATATTTCGATTACCGGTGTACCCCGAAGCAAATTCGAAAACGAAGGTGTTATCTTCCTGGTCGACACCGGGAAAATTAGTAAAACCGGTCCGCTGGTGAACCATTTCCTTGAACAAATGCGGTTTAAAGAATACGAGGCCATTTTCAAGACCGATTACATTCCATATGTAAATCAATGCATTTCCGATATCCTGGCCGGAAACATGACTTCGTTTTTTGAAGCGCTTAATCAAGTATCCGCATTTCAACTTAAGAATTTTATGCATATGATTCCTGGCAGTTTTCTGGATATCTGGCGTTGGGGACTTGATTCCGGCACCTTTCAGCTCAAACTCTGCGGTTCAGGCGGAGGTGGTTTCCTGCTTGGATTTACAACTGATTATGCCTCGTCGAAGAATTATTTCTCAGGCTTGCAGCATGACGTGATCCCTGTGTATAAGTCGGTGCAGTAAGTGAACAGGTGATTGGTTAATTGTTCTCTGTTATCGGTTTTATCAAATTTGTATTTTGCACTTCACATTTTGCATTTTGTATTTTTTTTCTGCCCGATATAGGTAAATTTGTATAAAATGGAGAAATAATATTTCATTCTATGGATCAGACATTTTCAGTGAAAGGCCAGATTGTGGACGTAGTATCAGGTACCATTTTCCCGGGTGAAATTACGATTGAGGATGGCAGGATAACCGACATTGGGCATTTACCTAAGGCAGGTAAACAATTTATACTGCCCGGCTTTATTGATGCACATATTCATATCGAAAGTTCCATGCTTGCCCCGGCTGAATTTGCCAGGCTCGCAGTTGTGCATGGTACAGTGGCAACCGTCTCCGATCCGCATGAGATTGCTAATGTATTGGGTATTGACGGTGTAAAGTTCATGATCAGGAACGGGAATCAAACTCCGTTTAACTTTTATTTCGGAGCCCCGTCCTGTGTTCCTGCCACAGGTTTCGAAACATCCGGTTTCACCTTGGGACCCGAAGAGACGGGGAAACTTCTTGCACGTAAGGATATTTTTTACCTATCGGAAATGATGAACTTCCCCGGAGTAATATTCAATGATGCGGATATACAGGCTAAACTGGAACTCGCCAGGAAATACGGGAAACCGGTGGATGGCCATGCCCCGGGTCTTACCGGGAATAATTTATTGAAGTATGCGGGGGAAGGCATAACTACCGACCATGAATGCACAACCATAGAAGAAGCGCTGGAAAAAATTGCAGCCGGAATGCACATACTGATTCGGGAAGGCAGCGCTGCCCGGAATTTCGAAACGCTCGTTCCATTGCTGAAACTACATCCCGAAAAGGTGATGTTCTGCAGTGATGATAAACATCCTGATGACCTGGTCAGCGGCCATATGAACCTCCTGGTTAAACGTGCAATATCGCTCGGATATATGCCCATGGATGTCATCCGGGCCTGCACTCTTAATCCGGTGAGGCATTATAATCTGGACAATGGCTTGCTTCAGAAAGGAGATGCGGCCGATTTTATTATTACCGATAACCTCGATGATCTTAATATTCTTTCAACCTACATTAAGGGCGAAAAAGCAGCTGAATCAGGAAAAACTTTGTTGATGCCTGTAGTCGCCGGCAAACCAAATCACTTCGAGGCAAAAGTAATTGGACCTGAAATGCTGAAGGTGGTCGCTGATAAAGGGAAAATCAGGGTTATCAAAGCTTTCGACGGTGAATTGCTTACCAAAAAATTGTTGATTCAGCCAACTGTTGAATCAGGGATTGTTCAGAGTGATACCCTTCAGGATGTTCTGAAAATTGTTGTGTTGAACCGTTACCATGATTCAGTGCCAGCTATTGGTTTCATACAGGGGTTCGGGCTGAAAAGGGGTGCCCTGGCGTCAACGGTGGCTCACGACAGCCATAACCTCATTTGTGTGGGTGTGAATGATGATGAGATGTGTAAAGCGATGAACCTGCTGGTTGAGTGCAAAGGCGGGATAGCAATTGTAGATGGTACATATAATCAAGTACTTCCATTGCCAATAGCGGGAATTATGACCGATGACGATGGGTACGAGGTGGCCGGGCTTTATGAATCAATAAATAAAACAGCTCATAAACTGGGAAGTGAACTCAGGGCTCCGTTTATGACTCTCTCATTTATGGCTCTGCTGGTAATTCCTGAACTAAAACTGAGTGACAGGGGTCTTTTTGATGGAACAACATTCAATTTTACCACCCTGTTTGAATAAAATAACCGGCATTCTTTTAATCTGAAACAGGATTTCACATCCTGAAATTCAGTTATAATTATATCCAATAGGATTTGATTGCAGTGGTCCAGCTATCGAAGGTTTTTCCGGATTATTTCGTTCTAAAAAAGTTTCCAATAGATAAATATACATATTTACCTTTGTATTATGTATTTTTATATCTTTGCCCAAAATCTAAACACATGTCAGATCAATTAAAACTGGATATCGTAAAACTCGAGGCTGCGGCTAGTAAGCTGCGTGCGATGGCTCACCCGATGCGTATTGCCATTATCGAACTTCTAAGTAATAATAAAAAACTGAGCGTAACCGAAATTTATGAATCGTTGAGGATTGAACAGGCTGCAGCTTCGCACCACCTTAATATCCTGAAAAGCAAAGGAATACTTGCTTCCCGCCGCGACGGCAAGCAAATTCATTATTCGTTGAAAAACAATACACTGCTTGAAATTATTACCTGTATCAACAGGTGTAACGACGCTGCCTAAACTAAGGGAAGAACCTGCTAAAGCCACCCGGCTTCAGCGCATGGAAGTTCTATAACTTCCATTCTTCTTCTAATTCCCAGTTACCGCGTACCTCAAAAGTTTTGGGGTTTATTGCAGTTCTTTCCGGTTGAATTCTCTTAAGATATATACCAGTATCCCATCTTCCATTGCCATTTCGATCGAATATGGCTTTCAGTCCGTATTTACCGGGTTTCAGGAATCCAAAATCAATCTTTTGCGATTTGGTAATGATCTGTTCCTTAAGAACAACTCCTTTCTCGCTGAGTAGTTGAATTATCATAGGATGAGCTATATTTACCAGTGTAAATGCAACACGCAATACGCCATATTCTTCCTTTGGCCATAACTTAAAAACAGATTTCAGGGAGTCATTCTCCTGATTATAGATATCTCTAAAAGCTCCTTTCGGAAATATGAGTTCATAATCTTCGGTGGTTTTCCAGGGGTATTTCACAATCATCCTGCGATGCGTGCTGTCAGCATACAAAATGGCAGGAGTGAGTGTATCTTTCTTTGTGACGATCAGCCGGATACCACTTCCGTTATAGGAGGCAAGCGGATTTGCCAAAGTGAGCGTATAGGGTGTGTTCCATTCAAGGGTGCCAACCCTGGCTGTGTTGGAGGCGAATTTCAATGTTGAATCGGCTTGCTGGTCTTTTGCCTTGCCTATCACTTTGTGTTTATATACAGTTGCAATCCGAATCGTATCAATTACTTTTCCGTTATCCGAAACTTTCAGCCTGAGGGAATCCGGTATAGTATTATTCAGCCAACAGCTGATGGTGTCGCGTCCGGTCGATATTTCTCTCACAGACCAGGCAAACGTACTATCCATACCAATAGGAACAAAGCTGGCTTTATGGGTAGGATATCGGAATACTATTGAAAGCTGATGAGGCGCTGTCATGCTGCTTTTTGACACCCGTTGAATGGAATCAGGTTCGGGAAACAAATCAAGACTGATTTGGTTGAGTGTATCCTGGTTTATTACCACCTTCCGGGTCGTATCCTGGCTTTTGACAGGCTTTTGGATTGTGTCCGCAGGCTGCAGAAGAACAGGTTTTATATAATGAGGTTCTACAAGACTATCGCTAAACGCAATTTGTTCTGTAGGAAGATTATAGAGATAATCACTGTTTCCGTCCTTAAGGGCAATAATCCGGAATCTGCCTGCTGCCAGGTTATTTAATGTAAATTCTCCTCCTTTGCCGGTACGCGAAACATATACAGGGCGTTGAAGCATTGGTACCGAATCGGCATAATCCCTGTAAAGCATCACCAGCACATCTTTTGCAGGCATACGTGTAAACGCATCGCTTACTCTTCCTGATAAACTTAGTGAATCGATAGTGTTACCGGTTGCAAAGGCAAAGGAAAAGTTTTTCACCGGGTTTTTTTCGGTAATATCCACTATTGCATCGCCAAAGAAAAAACTATAGGTCGTATTACTGCGCAATGTATCCTTAAGTCTTACAACCAGAGAACGGTTTTTTACCCTGATATCCGGATCCTTATTCAAAGGAGGTGAAACCAGGAGGTACTTTTCAATATCCTTCAATTCAATGAATTCACTGAAGTCCATGGTTAATTTATTACCATAGAAATTTTTTGAAAGATTGGCAGGCGTTGATTTCAGCAACGAGGGGGGCGTTATGTCCTTGGGGCCTCCCGAAGGTGAAACTATGGTAGCACAGGCGAATACTGTAGCAAGGATAAAAATCCCTGCGAATATTTTCATGATGCCGGGAAGTATACCTTTTGAGGAATCCATGAAGGGTCGTTTTGCAATTGCAAAGATGGCAATTTTTTGGTTGCCGGGATGAACAATAGCAACGCCTGCCTCTTGCAATGCAATCCTGGTATCAATATATCCCTTTGATTCTTGGAGACCTTATTATTTCATCGTTTTCCATCGTTGCAGCCCTGGGATGTTCCAGGTAAAAAAAGCTGCGATGAATCCGGGAAATCCAAATTCTTTCATTTTGCCCTTAACCAGTGCCTTCATTTCGTCAACTGTCATGTTGGGTGTTTTGAAAGCCCCGTCCTGGTAGCAATAGGAACAGTAAATTAAATTCAGGCTTCCATCGGCATTGGTGCCTCCGCCCTTCTCATCGCGTTTCATGGGCATTCCGCATGACTGGCAGAATTTGTTCGGTTTTTCCATATGTACCTGGATTTTAGATTCTAAACAAAATTACAGGATTACTCAAATTTATCAACTAGGATCAAAACAAATATGACAAAAACTTCAACAGATAAAAAATCCGATTTTCAGCAGTACTTTTACATTGTAATTTAAGTTGCAAGCGATGAAATTCTTGATCCTTTTCGTTTTGATTGCTCTTGCTTCAGGCAGCCAGAGAGTTATTGCCCAGTCTTTGTCGGTTCATGAAGACCTGAAGATCATTT
>JANXXZ010000111.1 GCA_025350385.1 Bacteroidales bacterium | reverse complement strand
CAACAACATAAATGAGGTCAAGTTATTAACAATCAGATGTATATATTAACAATTGGTTTTTAGAGGTGCCCTTAATATTAAGGGAGAATTTCGAAATCATTATCGGAACTCAGGCAATTGCATGAAAATCAGGAAGAAAATCAGATTATTTCGCGGAAGTTGTTTCCCCTAGTCATTTTTACCCTGATGCATCACTTTTTTGAAAGAATTTTCCAAACAAGAATAATTAATACCTGACCATTCGTTTTTGATCCGGGGTTATAATTATGCTTTAGAGTTTCTGTTATAGCCACCAGGCCGGTATTGATCTTGAAAGACAATATTCCAGAAGAATTTCTGTACTATAAATGTTGGTTCATCTGGTTCCCGTTTTTACCAAACGGATTTGTTGAAAAATTGCGTAAATTTACATTTTTATTTGTTTTTGAAATTGAGACTGCGCATAAGTTTAAATCACCATTGAAAATCAAAAATTACTTGTATGACCTCTGTACATAAAATTTACATCCTTGTTTTGACTTTAATTGCTTTCCTGGTGCTGGCAGCATTGATATACAATGGATTATCCTATTATCAGGTTCCGCTTGTGGATCGGTATTTTCACCCTGACGATGTTGTTCTGAAACCCAGTGGCTTATATGGCCATGGTTTTGGTATAATCGGTTCCTTATGCATGATCGTTGGTGTAGCCATTTATATTGCACGTAAAAGATTGCGGTCATGGTCAAGGCTTGGGCATTTGAGGCACTGGCTTGAGTTTCATATATTCCTTTGTTCGGTTGGACCAATCCTGGTACTTTTTCATACTTCATTCAAGTTCGGTGGACTGGTTGCCATCAGCTTCTGGAGCATGGTGGCGGTATTTGTCAGCGGTGTCGTCGGACGATTTATATATATACAGATTCCCCGGACTATTGAAGGCCGGGAATTAAACCTTAGTGAAGTTCGGGATATGAAAAGTAATATCGGGACCGTTCTTACTCAATCAAACGACCTGGATAAAGAAAGCTACAATGTGATCGTGGATTCGATTAAAAAAAAGGTAGAATTATACCATTCGAATGCTTTTGTACGTTACTTCAGGAAATATGCCGACGACAGGAGAACGATTCGCAAGGTCAGGGCAACCCTGAAAAAGAATAAACTTGTGAAAGCGGAGTACCGGAAAGTAATGAATCTGGTAAAGCATGATATTTCGCTTAATCGAAGGATTGAAAGGCTTGTAACCATGCAGAACCTTTTTAAGTACTGGCATGTGGCCCATCTGCCGTTCGCTTTCGTGATGCTGATCATCATGATCATTCACGTATCTGTTACCATTGTTTTTGGTTACCGCTGGATTTTTTAATCATGGGACAACTTGAAATTGAACAAATACTGATCTATTCAGTTGCGCTGCTATTTTGCCTGGCAGTAATCATCGTTTATTTACGACGACAAAATAAAAATTCCAGGAAAGTTGAGGAAAAGATAGTCAAGGCAAAACTGGAGGGTTTATATGAGCCGGTTTCGTTGCACCCGGTTGTCGATCCCAACAGCTGCATTCAAACCGGGGCTTGTATTGTTGCCTGCCCTGAGAAGGACATTATTGGAATTGTAAACGGGAAAGCCACAACAGTGAATGCCTCGCAATGCATTGGCCACGGAGCCTGTTTTCATGCCTGCCCGACCAATGCTATTACTCTCTGTATCGGAACTGAAACGCGTGGGGTTGACTTACCACATGTAAATCAAAACTTTGAATCCAATGTAAACGGCATTTACATCGCCGGTGAACTGGGCGGAATGGGCCTGATAAAGAATGCAGTAACGCAGGGCCGTGAAGCAGTTGAGAATATTGCTAAGTACATGAAAAAGCAACATAATGCCGACTATGACCTGATTGTAGTAGGAGCCGGACCGGCCGGGATTGCTGCATCACTAACTGCAAAGAAACTAAGCCTGAGAAGTATTGCCCTTGAACAGGATACCCTAGGAGGGACTGTATTTACTTTCCCGCGGAAGAAAATTGTAATGACAACCCCGATGGAATTGCCTCTTTACGGGAAACTTAAATTCTATGAAACCAGTAAGACTGAATTACTGGATCTCTGGCAGGAAGTTATATCAAAAAATGCAATTGTAATCAAGGAGAATTCAAAAGTAGAAGCCATTGAAAAGGTAGATGGTCATTTCAAACTTACAACCCGTACTGGTGAAGAGTACACAGCTAAAAACGTCCTTCTTGCCATAGGTCGCCGTGGAACCCCGCGCAAACTGGGGGTGCCGGGAGAAGATACTGAGAAGGTAGCTTATCGCCTTCTTGAGCCTGAAGCCATACAGGGAAAAGATATTGTGATTGTCGGCGGAGGTGATTCAGCCATCGAATCAGCATTGCAGTTATGTGATCAGAACAATGTTATCCTCTCATACAGAAGTGATGTTTTTAGTAGAATAAAATCCCGGAACAGCGAGGCAATATTTGAAGCGGCAGCATCAGGTCGTGTGGACCTGCAATTCAATACGAATATCGTTACAATTGAAAAAGAGCAGATTAATATCAAATCGTCGAAAACAGGTGATTCCCATTCCTATAAAAATGACCTGGTATACATTTTTGCTGGAGGCGAGTTGCCGACCCAGTTCTTAACCAAGGTAGGGATCGAGATCACCAAGAAGTACGGCGATGCCGTCCTTAAGCATTGATCCCGGGCATCCCGGCCAGGAGAATTATTTATAGATCAAATAAGTATTTGTTAGATGAAGAATAAGTTAATAGTCAGTATTCTTGTTTTTTCCCTTTTAGCTGGTTATCAGGCACTGGCCCAGATTTCGCCTGGTGACCTTGCCCAGGTTCATGCTTCATTGGAAGGAATTTCAAACTGTACTAAATGTCATACCCTCGGAGCTAAGGTGTCGAACGAAAAATGCCTGCAATGCCATACTGAACTGAAGGCTCGGACCGATATCGGCAAAGGATATCATTCCTCGGTTCAGGTAAAAGGAAAACAATGTATTACCTGCCATAATGACCACCATGGCAGGGAATTCAAGATCTTAAAATTCAACAAGGAAACATTTGATCATTCACTTACCGGTTACAGGTTGCTGGGTGCGCATTCAAAAAAGCAGTGTACTGATTGTCATAAAACTGCCTTTATCACCAATCCGGCTGTAAAAAAGAAAAAGTTTACCTACCTGGGGTTGAGCATGGTCTGCGTTAATTGTCATACGGATTACCACCAGAAAACGCTCTCGCAGAGTTGTGATAATTGTCATAACAATGACGCCTTTAAACCAGCCTCAAAATTCAACCACAAGTCAGCGAAGTTCCAGCTAACAGGTAAACACCAGGAAGTGGCATGTGAGAAATGTCATAAGATCGGTTCCCGGAACGGGCTGAAATTCCAGGAATTTAAAGGTATCCCTTTCAGTAACTGCAACAGCTGCCATACTGATCCCCATCATAACCAGTTCGGCCAGAACTGTAAAGATTGCCATTCAGTTGAATCATTCCAGGCTGTAAAACAAATGTCAAATTTTGATCATTCAAAAACTGCATTTAAACTGGAAAACAAGCATCAGAACCTGGCCTGCAAATCATGTCATAAGTCAAAATTTACTGACCCTGTAAAGCACGAAAAATGCCTGGATTGTCATAAGGATTACCATGAAAACCAGTTTGCCGTCCAGGGAATTCCAAGCGACTGTTCGAAATGCCATGATACCAAAGGATTTGTGAATACTTCATTTACAATTGAGCAGCATAACCTGGCGAACTTTGTATTGCAGGGGGCGCACCTGGCAACACCTTGCCTGGCATGTCACAAAAAGGAAGTGAAATGGAAGTTCAGGAATATTGGAAAGCGTTGTGGCGACTGCCATAAAGATATTCATGAGGCTTATATTGATAAGAAATACTATCCTGAATCAAATTGCGAAATATGCCACAGCCCGGTAAAATGGGATAGGATAAATGTATCTTTCGATCATTCGAATACCAAATTTCAACTTACGGGGGCTCATTTAAAAGCGGCCTGCCGATCCTGCCATTTTGTGAAAGATAAGTCGGGACAGGTACAGCAACATTTTTCTGATCTCAGGACAAATTGCAATGCCTGTCATACCGATAATCATAACAGGCAGTTCGAGGTAAACGGGGTGACGGATTGCCTCCGGTGCCACCACAATGATTCCTGGTTGATTCCTGACTTTGATCACTCCAAAACAGCTTTTAAACTTGATGGCAAGCATGCAGCTGTTCCCTGTGCAAAGTGCCACAGGACAGTTACTGATCAGCAGATATCATATGTGCTATACAAAATTAAAGATACCCGATGCTCAGGTTGCCACTCTGATAATCACAATAAACAGTTTGAAAAAAAAGGAACCTCTGATTGTCAAAGATGTCATAACAATGATTCATGGTTAATACCTACCTTTGATCATACTAAAACTTTATTTAAACTTGATGGTAAGCACGAAAATGTTCCGTGTCAAAAATGCCACAAGACAGTTACCGATCAGCAGATAACTTATGTTGTATACAAGTTAAAAGATACGCGATGCGAAAGTTGTCATACATAATCACACTGGTAGTTTTATTTCTGTCAGTAAACCTGGTCGCCCAAAAGTCGCCGCATGGCGCTGACTTCAAAATAGATTGCAGTGTCTGCCATAGTTCGAAAGGCTGGACACTTGATAAAAGTGTCTATTCCTTTAACCATAATACAACGGCTTTCCCGTTGGAGGCTAAGCACGCGGATGTAAACTGCAAGGGTTGCCATCCAACTCTTGTGTTTTCTGATGCCAAGGCAAAAACGAATTGCATCAATTGTCATAATGATATGCATGAGCAGACTCTCGGTACAGATTGTTCAAGATGTCATACTCCGAAGTCGTGGATCGTTGAAAATGTGAACGCGATGCATCAGAAAGGCCGCTTTCCCCTGGTAGGAAAGCATGCCACTGCTGATTGTTACGCCTGTCATAAGTCAGTTTCATTGCTCAGGTTCGATCCGCTGGGAATTGAATGTTACGATTGTCACAAGGCAGATTATGACAAAACCACTAACCCGAACCATGTCCAGGGCAATATTTCGAAGAATTGTGCCGATTGCCATATGGCCAGCAGGTTCGGCTGGAGCGGGGCCAATATCAATCATTCATTTTTCCCGCTTACAGGTGGTCATGCAATTACTGATTGCAGTAAATGCCATGCCAACGGAAATTATGCCAATACTCCGAAAGAATGCGACGGTTGTCATCATGCCAATTATGTCGCCACGACAAACCCTAACCATATTCAAACCGGCTTCCCGACCAGTTGTACCGATTGTCATACAACCAATCCAGGATGGAAACCCGCTGATTTCAGCAGCCATGATTCCAAGTTCTTCCCCATTTATTCCGGAAAACATAACGGCCAATGGAACAGTTGTACTGATTGTCACACCAATCCTTCAAACTATGCTTTGTTCAGCTGCACCGATTGCCATGCCCACAGTAACCAGGCAAATGTTAACGGC
This sequence comes from Bacteroidales bacterium, assembly GCA_025350385.1. GTDB lineage: Bacteria > Bacteroidota > Bacteroidia > Bacteroidales > UBA4417 > UBA4417. Next base: position 802 of record JANXXZ010000111.1, on the reverse strand, counting down.
CAGCACGATGGAGTCGGGGGATATATATATAACAGTAATGCCTGTTATCAATGTCATCCACAGGGAAGCAAGCTTGGTGGTTTCAACCACAATAATTCCAGCTTTCCGCTGACCGGGGCCCATATAACTACTCCCTGCAGCAGTTGTCACGTTACCAGTTACGCTGGGACCACAACCGTTTGTTCCGATTGCCATATCAGCAACTATAACCAGGCAACGAATCCAAACCATGTTACAGCAGGTATCCCTCTCCTTTGCTCAACCTGCCATACGACAAACCCGGGATGGAAGCCTGCCAGCTACCCGAACCATAATGCCGTTTTTGCCCTCACCGGCGGTCACGCCACGGTTGACTGCGAAACCTGCCATAAAGGCAATTATGCCACTACACCTAATACCTGTGCAGCTTGTCATATAACCAATTATAACCAGACCACCAATCCGAATCATATTACACTGAATTTGTCAACGGATTGTGCTAGCTGCCACACCAATACTCCCGGATGGAAACCGGCTACCTTTGCAGTTCACAACAACTACTATGTGCTGCAAGGCGCTCATTTAACCGTGGCATGCAATACATGCCATACCAATGGTTACCCGAACACACCAAATACTTGTTACGGCTGTCATGCTACAAATTATAATCAAACGACAAATCCCAACCATACCACAGCCCAGTTCCCAACCGATTGTGCTGCCTGTCACTCACAAAATAACTGGACGGCTACTACGTATAATCATGATAATCAATACTTCCCTATATACTCAGGGAAGCATAATGGAAAATGGACCTTATGCG
>JANXXZ010000081.1 GCA_025350385.1 Bacteroidales bacterium | reverse complement strand
ATTGGGATACCTGCCCATTGTTGTATTAACATCATCAACAGACAGGCTATAAGTTTTATCAGGATATTCCAAACTAGCTTCAGCCTCTACTGCTATCTTCTTATAGTAGATACCATTCCCGTAATTTGTCCATCCTGTAATAGTTGCAAACCCTGTTATTACAGGTTTGGCTCCTATACCATAGGCGCCAATTACGATAGGATTGCCAGAAGATCCCGATTGTCCAATAGTTATGGTCCCGGTAAAAACATCACCTCGCTTAAAAAGCAACGAATCTCCAGCAGAGTAATTATGAGCATTAGCTTGTGGAATGGTCGAAAAGGGAGATACCAACGTACCGAGGCCACCGCCTCCGGTAGCTACATAGTGATTAGTTGCTGAAACAATTGAAGTAATAAACAACAATAAGCCTAATATCTTTTTCATTATTCTACCCCCTTTCCAATTGCATCCATATATGTCTCAACATCGGTATTCATATCAGCAACTTGTTGATCGGTAAGTGCTCCCCCAAAATACGCAAATGCAAGCTGATTTGTAGAGGAGTTTAATAAAGTATATGCACCATCGGGTAAGCTTGTACTAGTCGTTGCGTCTGTGCCCAAGGAAACCCCGTTTTTATAGAATTCGGTTTCAGTTGCCCCTCTACGGACTATACAAGATAACCCCTGAGAATTTGTTATCCCAAAAGATGCACTTGCATTGGTATTAACCATGCCATTCAGATTTCCTGAGTTAGCTGGAATTAATCGTGTCTGAGAACCTGAATTTAAAAAAATTACTTGTGAATACTCATCTCTTATTAATCTGCAATAAACGGCAATAGTTGTAGAATTCAATGTGGCATTAGTCACAGAACCCGGAACTATACCTGTACCTAAAGTGTTAGTGCCATCTCCTGTAATGCCCTCGTCCGCTGTAAATGCCAGATTATTTGTATTTGTCATCTTATTACTTGGAACTATCCAATTAATTAATGATTCTCCGTCACCGTTATTTTCCTGAGCTAATATAAACACCCCATCAGCAACAGACCACCAACCATGCGTCTTTGCAGAAGATACTAAGGTATTTTGGGCCGCATCATAAATTGTTGGTTTTGATGTCATTGCATTATATATCGCCCGATATTCAATGCAATACGCATCTGTTATTCCTAAACTATCATCAGGACTGTAATAAAACCACTTATTATCTTTTTGCACGGCAAGAATATGGTCATTAGAAAAATAGGCTGAATCCGCATTATAAATCCCATTACCTGATCCTCCCGACTGCGGATGTTCCGCCATGTAATTAGCTATATAGCTGTCAATCTGTGATTGCAGTACATAAATTGAACTTCCCCTTACCGTATCAGTTGCCATCCTGTGCAGGTTGTCAATCTGTGCGCCTGTTAAAACCTCTCCCTGCACCTTGATTGGGTATTTCCCGTTAAGGCTTAATCGTTGACTGAATGTTACAATGCTGCAAAGCATCAATGCAATGGTCATCAATTTTTTCATGTTTCTTGTTTGTTTAAAGTGTTGTTACTATTTCCCAGTCGGTGTTTTCAACACCGTCGAACCCTAAAGGTGTGATGGCGTCTTCGATCACTAAGTTCCCGTCACGGAATCGCATACGGCGGGTGTTATCGTCATTTGCGATCGAACCTGGTGTTACGGTTGATCCGGAACCGGAACCGGATCCCAGACCGATATAAGTAATAGAATTACTCATCGCTGCTAAGGATTTTAATGTCCGTTATTGTCCCCCCGGTTGCTGACCCCTTTTTGAGCGCTACCCTCAGAAAACAACCCGGAACGAGTCCGTTCACAACCCACTGGTGGTTTGTCTGCCCGGCTGAAAGTATTTTTTCGCTTCCGGGTACAGAGGCATAGCGGTTGCCGTCAACCGACTGCTCAAGCTCGAGGGAGCTGTCAGCAGTTGTCAGTCCGGTAATATTGACCGCTATCATGCTGTCACGACCCTTCACCTGCATAGGATCGAATGTTTTATTCCCGTCAGCAATGCTGTAATCAGGCTTTAATGTTGTGTATTTGCTCATCTCGTTGGTATTTATGTTGTTTAAACCGGGTAACTTATATTAACAAATAGCTTCACCCCCTCAGTTATCATCGGCGATGCCTTAACGTAAAACTTACCGTCTGCATTCAGCTTCCAATACACCATTATTGAGGAATTATCCGACAATTTTTCTGCATAGGCTATCCCGGCCAGCTTGGCGTTCAACCTGAACCCCTGAGGAACCGTGAATAGTTGTGTGAATCCACCTCCGTCAATAGTCTGCGTCAAATCGCCCCTGAGCGTAACTATTCCAATCATTTTAATTATGTTCACCGTTCCCTCAGTCGGGTTGTTAGGGTAAACTACATTAACGGCCTGCGAATATGACCGCACAAGCAGTACATCCATCATAGCAGGCATCGCATCCATTTGCACAGCTGCAACAGTGCCCGCTGCGGCATTGGTTGCATACCCTACAGCCTTGCGCAGCTGGTAGGTATCATGGCTTACCAGGTCCTTATCCAGCTTTGCGCCCGTAAAGTCATAACTAACTGTAAAGCACCAGTACGGGGCGTCGGCAAGCGGATCAGGAACCGTGAAAGTATGTGCCGCTACGTGCCATATCTCTGTGTCAAAAAATATAGCACCCTCAGTTACTGAGCAAGTTGTGCCATTTATAGAAACAACGCATCCATGCAGTATAAAGGAATTGGACCCTAACGCAGTGCAGATGTCATTTAACGCAAGCCTCACAGCTGCGTCAATAAAACGGAAGTCATCATTTTTCAATGAGAACCCGCGTGTAAAATCATTTATGATCTTGTTCATACCTCAATAGTATTGTACTTTGAATGACGGCCCGGCCATCTTGTATTTTTTTATCAGCGCGATAAAGTAATCGTTGTGTGTTGCCATCCAGCTCGTGAGGGCTGTTGGTATGTGTACTACAAAGTCATATCCTCCTGATCCCTCATGGCTGTTGAACAGGTAAGTATCATCCTCAAGCTCCTTAGCATTGAAAATGTAAGTTTCATCCTCCAGCTCCAGTTTCTGATACAGGTAAACATCCTGCGGTATATAGGAGTCGTCGGTAATGTAAATAGTCCGGAGGGAGCCGTCATTGTAAACTTTTGAGTTTAGCGCGTATTCCAGGTAACACACCTGGCCGGTTATATTAGCATCGAAAAGCATGTTAGTTCTGACGGAAGTAAACAAAGCATGCAAATCAGCCAGCGGCTTTAAGAGACATTCAAGCCAGGCAAGCTGAACCGGTTTCCGCAGGAACCAGGCCAGCAGGTCAGTGATCAGTTTCGTAAAGTTCAGTTCGTACATTAGTCCTCAGTCGGGTTATAATCAATGCAGTTAACAAGCGTGTGATCAGTATCAACCTTATAGTAACCGCTCTCCGGAACATGACTTACATCAATATCCTCATAAGCGTTAGCGCCGTATTTATGAGCCAGTTTGCTTACGTTCACATCCAGTACTCCCTCTACAGCCAGCATGGCCTCAATAATTGCCGATCTCTTTAACCGGCCATTGAACGGCAGGTTACGGAGGTAATTGTTTATAGCAACTTCCACCGGCCTACTTGAATCGCTTATCCGCGACCCGTCAGGCAATATCACCAGGGCATTATAAAACACCTCAGCCTCAATCCATAGCTTGTTCGCAGCTGAGTTCACTATTACAACCTTGGTCCCGGCATACTTCCGGGTTGCAACATACGAGGCAAAGGCTTCTTCCTGTTCAGTTGTCAGTTGCACCAGCTCTCCTCCTGCCTCAGCCGCTACTTTCACTACCAGCCCGTTATAGCCTTCGGTAACGGAACATTGCTTTACGATCTTTTTTGTTTCGTCAATTGTTGCATAAGCATAGGTCATGTTATTCCAGCTGAGCGCATCCCCGAACTGGAAGCTTTTACACATTGCCTGATACCATAGCAACGTACCCGGCTTCTTTGTTTCCAGGAGCATATCCATCTCTGCCCTGAACAGGTCAAACAGCGTTTCAACAGTAAACATAGCCGCCGCCGTTACCCAGGCCCATAGCCTCCAGATTGCCGTAGCGCTACTGGATGTTAACCCGTCGAGCGCTGAGTTAGCCTCTTTTTCAGCTACGATGATCGCATAAATTGTTTCTACACTCCTTGCCATTCTTTAATGATGTTTTAAAATCGTTCTTTACTGCAATTTCAACTAAAGATTACGTGCCATTGTTTGGTTTCCATTCAATATAGCCCATTTTTGCGGTAATATAACTCCTGAGACCGAAAGCATTTCCAAACAATTCAATTGCAATCGGATTGACAAAATCAATTCCCGAAAATTCCGAATACATGGCTCCGGATAAATTATTAATTGTCCCAATATCGGTAACCCTTACATTTGATGTGTTTGAACGGATAATTGTTATTTTTTTTGTCCATGTTGATCCGGCGCTTGTAAATAAATATGAGCCCAAACTATTGCCTGCAAAAAACACCTCCAGATATTTAAATGTATCTTCCGCATCAGCTACACCCGTGAATTCAATAACCAGCTTTTGGCCTAGGTTACATATAGTATTTGCCGGAATTTCAAAAGCATAAAGGCTTGTTTGCCCGGCGTCACCTTCGGCAGTGGCGTCTTCATACCACTCCATCAGTTGCCTTGAGGAGCCTATATATGTGGCCGCCCCCTGCGGATCGTAAACACCTTCCTCTTTGAAGCCGTTTAGATATAAGATTCCCTCAGATAACTTATTGTGCCTGATCTTGGTAAAGTTTATATCAAAACGTTGGTTGAAATCATCAATCTCAATATATTCTCCATGAAAATATGTACAAGGTCTGACAGGGGGAGAACCTATTCTAATCGGCGCACATTTTTCATACTCTCCATCAGGAGTATTACTACATTGAATAAGCAATTTATTCAAACCCTGATCTAGTTCTATCCGACTCCGTAACCTGCGATAATAAGAGTCATAAACATCTAAAAGCAATGTATAACTATCAAGTATTGCCATTGAACTACTACCCGCACCCGAAGTTCCTCTTGAATAAAGCGTGCAAGCATGAAAATTTCCATCAAGAAACAGGTTATTTGTATAAAAAGAAGGGATTGCATCCGCATCAGAATATAAATAAGCAAACCCTGGATCAGTTACCTTTTTAGTAGCATACGGCTTCGCCCCAATTTGCAAATTTCCATCAACAAAAAAGTCTAATAAACCATCAACTACCCTCGGAATGATGGCCGCGTTCATATTGATAGCCACTGTCTCCAGACTCCAGGATGTGGTAGCCTGTGTCCACTTTATATAATTGAATGTCCCGGCAAGTGTCGAAACCACCACGCCCCCGAAATTAAAATAAGTTCCGGTTTCCGTGGCACTCCACCATTCATCAGCAATTGGGATGCCCGGACTAGTTGATAAGTCGCAGGTGCCCTTGAAGATTCCGAAATCGGTAGGTAATGCCACGGTTGGGCCCTCGATAAATTCAATAGCGCCGGTTATTTTGTTTGTATGCAAATATTTATTTCTGTCGCCCGCAGTTGCAGCTGAATGATCAAGAGCGCTAATCATCGGATGCAACCGGGAATGACCCTCAACGGGGGTATTGTTATTCCCGTTTGCATTTATAAGTTGAGCCCATTGCATGAGCAAGTTTTGCAGCTGCGATGCATACGGCTCAACCTTTACAGTTTCCCTCACCAGGTCAACCGTCATATTGCTCCAGATAATCAACTCCTGTCCAGGTGTTAGTGTGCTTGTTACACTTAATCCGGGATTTGCCTGCATAACCAGGATAATGCCTTCAACCGTGCCATATTCCTGAACGGCAATATCAAGCATGGTTTGTCCCGCCTGTACTTTAATGGTCTTTATTTGCCTTGTATCCGACATCAGTAAGTTGCTTCAATGTTTATGTTATCCCTGCCGGTAACTTCCAGCTTTTGAATTGTCATTCCGTCAGCTTCAAAATTCATTTGAATTGCTTTCTTCAGCTCCTCAGCTTCGGTATCATCGTTCATAAACGAACGGACCCCAACGCCCATGGCCGGTGTCATTTTCAGGTTGCCCGGTTCGGCCAGCAGCAGGCATTGATGATGCCTGAGCGTGCTTTCCCCCGTTTCAAAATCGCCGTTATTCACAGCAAGGTCGAAATCATCCTGAAGCACTATATCAAATACCTCAACCATGTGTTACGGTTTTATTTTCAATGTCCTTTAAATCGGCAAGTTGTTTGCCGGTTACTGCTGATTTGAGCGCTGTTTGCAAAGCGCTGGGCACTTGGTTACCAGGTTCGGGTATGGGCGCTCCGGTTAATACGTTTATGATGGCCTGAAGTACATTTGTGTTTTTATCAATTTGCTTCTTCAGTTCCTTAGCCTTCACCAGTCCGCCGAGCGATCCGCCCCTTAGTATGATCTTACTGGCCTTCTGGCAGGTAATCATATAACTGGCGCTGGGTATATTTGCTATGATCCCCACAAGTACCAGGCTGCCGGTTTCAGGGATCAGCACTATTGAAGCGGCTGATTCACCTATTGCCGGGAGCAGGCGTATATCAAATAACTCCGTTTCGTCATCAATCAGTTTCACATCGCAACTCAGCTGCTGTTCGTCAACGGCGGTAACTTCGGCAACCAGTACCTGGGCAGGCATCAGGGCTTTCATCTTTTCGAGCAATATTTTACGGAATTCGTCAGCCATTGCTTACTTTTTTACCCAGGTAAATATCTCTCCTGAAGCCACCGGTCCCAAACGTTGTATTCACGGCATCTGTGAGGTATGTGCCGTCGTGATCGGGCTGTAACGGATCATGGATGGTTACCGCCTGGCCATGCCTTATAAATGGTTCGCCGAATGCCTGCATACTTCCTTCCAGCCCATCGAACTTGAACATCGCAATGCGTGTTTCTGCAATTTTCTTCATATCGTCCAGGCTCATATTGTACTCCTGGTGAGAACGTACTTCCCCGTCCGGATCGCCAAACTCATATTTAATTACCTTACCGTTAGGCTGGTGGCTCATCATTTTAACTTTCACCCTCACTGCATCTCCCCGGCGGAACTTCAGGTCCTGGCTTACCACATTGAGCTGCGTGTTATAATTGATCGCCGTGTTTACCTTCTGCGTTTCCCAATATCCGATTCCCACGTATAACTTCCCGTCAGGCCGGTAGTAGATATCAAGGTTATACTGGTCCTTTAGCGACTCAAGTATCTTAGCGGTATTAATCAAGCCCTTTATGGTATAATTGCTCAGGCTGATATCGTTAACCTCAACCACACTTCCCGGTACCAGGTAAGCAATAATATCACGGAGCTTTACAGTCTTCCAACTCTTTGCTTTCACTGATGCCCGTTTCAGCTTGTACATCCGGTCCTCGCACTCCATCTCAACCGGGGTATTGCACCCGATCTTGATAATATACCCGGCAAACTCATCGTACAGGCGTCCGTTGTATCCCAGGCGCACGTTTACTTCGTCGCCCTCCTTTATCACCTCCGTAAGGTTGCTGCTCTTATATCGCCTCGGAAGCCGTATTACACAGGTATCAACCAGCTTTTTACGTCCGCTGTCAATACGCACCTGGTTAACGTGCGTAAACACGTAATTCCCCACAGTTATATGGCAGTCGAGCGTAAACACTATTCGTAGTTTATGGTATTGTTTGGTTTCTTGGGGTCCTTCAGTATAAGATCCAGTGGCCAGTCGCTTATGCAGGTAATTTCGTACGGTTGCATATGCTGGTAGCCTTCAATTCCGGGGAAGGAATAACCTTCAATCGCCACCTGGTCAATGCCAAAAAAGGTGAGCAGCCGGTTAAACACCTTAACCGAATCGCGCTTCTCAAGTATAGTCCTGAGCGCACGCAGTTCTGTTTCCGGGTAATCATCGTCCTTTTCATTGATAATGATGCCTTGTATCTTGATGCTGTAATCATCGCTCCCTATGAGTTCCTTTACCGTTCCCTTAATGCCGACCAGCACGGTTTTTACAATCGTGTTTTGCCCGTTTATGGTAACAAGCGGCTCATTAGGCAGCCACAAATCATCCAGCTTGGTAGGCATAAAGTACGGAGTGCCCAGGCTGCCCGAACGCTCATCAAATTTACCGGCAGGGATTTTATAATCATCAGCCATATCGGCAGTATGATGCTCAACCGTATCAAGCGTATTAACAGGGATAAGCTTCCGGATGCCCGTGTATCCGAAAACCTGCTGGTAAAGCTCTATAAGGTTAATGTTATTCATCAGTTACTGCCTAATATCTGTTCACTGCCGGCAACGGCCTCAACCATTACCTTTTCAACCTGGCTCTTTATTACCGAATTGGCGGCGTGAATATTGTTTGTCTCAATAGTGAAGTTCTCAATGAGCGATTTTATAGTTACTGTTACATTTCGCACACCACCTCCGGAAACGCTGTTCAACTTATTTTCAAGATCCTTATCTGGGTTACGAGCTCCGGGCTTTCCTATTCCAATAGCTCCATAGTAGCTGTTTTGAAGAAGCTGGCTTAAATCCTGGTTAGCGCTCATGGTCTGATGGGCTTGGCGCTGCGTTTCGGCATCACCTATCCCTTTATTCACAATATTAAAGGCCTCCATATATTTTTGCTGGTAGCCCCGTTGAAGATCTAAAAAACCCTGTGGCCTTAGTTCCTTTCCTTTTGAAGCGTTCTTCAATTCTTTTTCATAATAGGCATCCAATTGCTCATTAAAGCCTTTCATTCGTTGCCATTCGGCAAAGCTTCCCCAAAATGAACCGCCATTCTTCATCATAATGGCCAAGGGTCCTATTGCATTGGAAACCGCATTCTTTATCTTGACCCAAATAGGTAATACTGCCTCTCCAAGCATTACCCAGGATGTTTTCAACTGGTTATTTATCCTGTCGTTAATCTCGTTAATGTCCTTCTTTGCTGTGTTAAGCATTTTTTCAAGCCCGCCTCCGGCTTTATCAAAAGTGTTGAGAGTATTAAGTAAAGCGCCGCTTTGATCTTTAGCAACTGATAATAATGCATTAATGCCTTCTGATCCCTGGAACTTATTACGCAGTTCATCCATAGCCTTTGCAGATTTTTTATCCCCAAACTTCCCGTTAAGCTCAAGCATTATCTGATCTGCTTGTCTTGCGTTGCCTTTAAGGTCATATAGTACCATCCCGATGGCTTTGAAAGAATCAATGTTAGCTTTCTTGAATAAGTCAGTAAATGCTGTTTTTGTCAATGTTGCAGCCTCTTCAGCGCTGTTTGTTTTCGCCTTGAATAACGACATCAGTTTATTGGCAGAGTTAAAAGATTGATTTGCCGATGAAGCAGCTCCAGCATATATGGCCGAAACCCTCGCCAACTCCTCGTAAGTCAGTCTTGAGGTCGCAATTGCACCCATTGCTGACTTATTATATTCATCAAGTTTTTCGGCGCCAAAACCATAATTCTTCATTGCGGTTCCCGCACCTGCTATATACTCATTGGGGTCGGCGCCGGCGGCACGGGCAAATTTATATTGTTTCCTTACAATGTAATCAGATCCGAATCCCGTATTGCCCGTTAAACTTTGTATATCAAAAATTCCCCGGCTTGTTTTGGTTGGATCAAAACCGCCGGTTAAGCTCATGTTGAGAACGCGCTCCCTCAGGCCGTCAATTTCGGCCTTGGTTTTATCCAGGTTAATGTTTTGAAGTTTACGGAACTCCAGTTCAAAAGCCGATGCTTCCTTTACTCCTTTAGCCATTGCCAAACTAAGGCTTCCTACGACAACAGCGGCTATAGTTATAGGATTGGCAACGGCTGCAACAACGGATCCCATATTACTCATTGCCGTCCCGAACACCGGCACAGCATTTCCGGCTTCATTAACCTTGTTTTTAAGCGTGTTGAGCTTGTCACTATGATTCCCCAGGGCACGGGTAGCATTGTCAGATGCTCCGCTAATCTTTTTCATTTTAGCGGAGAGCTGATCGTCGCCCAGGATCACATATTTAAGCTCGCGTAAGGTCACAACTTTATTTTATTAAGGCTTTGTTTGAACTCCTGTTCCCTGATCCACTGCAAATCGTTCCATAAAATTGCCCATTGGGTGTCATCAAGTGTTGCCGGGTCAATTTTATAATAGTACCTGATCTGTGCGTTAATTAACCGGAATGGGTCGGTACTTTCATTGATTGCCCAGTCCGCTATAACTTTTTTAACTCAGCCGTTTTAAACACAACTACTTCGCCCAGGATGCTTCCGGCGGCCATGAAGTAGTTATCATCGAAAACTACATCCTTGTCACCTGCCAGCCAGCAGTTCTTCAGAATGGTTTCGTTAAACATCGACGACTTTTTAGCACTGGAGGCATTGGCCAGGTCAAGTATCTGCCGGGTAGGTTTGTGGATAAAGCACTTCTTATCCTCAACCTCGATGCAAAATACATCGCCGTACTCTTTTTTTAGTTCGGCAATCTGTTCAGGGGTTAAATCGGTAAGCGTGTTCTGGTCAAAAGGTATCTTTTTCATAAAAGGTTATTAAGTGCTGTTAAAATGATTAAAAAAACCCTGCCTGGCTACCCTGATCAGGTTTTAAGGCAGGGCTCACTCTGTCCGCAGTCCGGGTATATTAAGGTACGTTCAGTTTTGGGATTCCGGTGGTAAGCGTGAGTTCCACTTTCATATTTTCAGTTTCCGTCCCTATCCCTTTCGAGTAATCGCTTACCCTACAGAAAGGAATAATATCGGTAGTAATTACACCCCCTATAGGAGCATAGGCTACCACCATATCGAACGGTGCCCAGTCGGTAGGATCCTTGCCTGCCGGGGTTGCATTCTGAAAGGCCTCAAATTCGCTCTGTAGCAGCACCAGCTTACCGGGCTTGCTGTCCTTCTTGCCACGGCCCATAGCAACCGGCTCACTGCCCCGCCCGTGTATGTTGGTATGGGCACGGGTTGCGCCGTACTCCACGTCGGTAACACCGGTAAGCAGCCGCCCCATTATTACAATCTGCACGTCTTCCCATGCATATTCATTGCCGTTTATCATGGCTAGCTATTTAAAGGGTTTGAATAACTGAGTAATACTTCAATTGCGTTCACCATGCCCTTGGGCACGATGCGCATTACGGTTACAATCTTGTCGGTCGACAGGATGTTTTGTGCCGGGTCAACAAACAGACTCACGCCTGATATCTCCCCGTTTGCCTTCATGTTGATCTCCACCGACTTCTCGGCCAGGCGTTGGTAATGCTTGATTACCGAAGCGGCAAGTTTACCGGTTGTGGCATCCACTTCCACATCGTCGAGCAATTCTTCCAGGTACGTTTCACGAACCAGGCGGGCGGCCTTGTCAATCGGGCGGCCACGGTGAACATGCGCCATGTCGTCGCTGATCTTACAGGCGCAGTGGTCGTTATTGAAAAAGTACCCGGTTTTGCCGTCGCGCTGAATTATGAAGGTATATCCGAATCCGTCCAGCGCGTCAAGATCAGTACCGGTAAAGGCGCTGATCTTCGTTCCTGAACTTAACCCGGCTTCGCCTGCAAGTGCAATCGCCCCGTCTTTCACCCTCCCTGCATTGCGCTGTACGGCAATGGCTGCCACACGACCGGCAAAAGCCGAAACGGCAGCGTACTTGTTTGCCTCTGTGTATAACAGGCTTACACTGTTGTCGGCTCCGCAAAATACGGTAACGCGGTTAGCGTTGAGCCCGGTGCTGGCATGACGCAGGTCCTTTGCGCTTGCTGCCGTTCCCTGGAAGGCGCGGCCTTCAATAAAAATCTGGACCGGGCGGTGCTTCAGGAACTCCGAAGCATACAAGGCCTGTGCCTTGGTTGCAGCTGCAAATACATCCGGGTCAAACTGCCCGGTATACGTGGGGGCATAGGCGGTTTGTGGAACGCGTGTAATAATGAGCAACCGCACCCGGCCTTTCAGTTTGTCGAGCAGTGCCGGGGCGTGGGTCATGGTTACATCGCACATGTTATCCATGGTTACTGTGTTCGCCACCGGCATCACGTATAGCTCGGCACCCTCGCCGGCATTGTCGTAAAAGTGCTTTATATGGTGATAAAGCAGGCTCTTGTTCGCCGTGTCGTAAGCCCCGGTAATACCCAGGTTCACGGCGTCGGCCAGGCTGCGGAGCGCAAGCACGTCGCCCAGGGCAAATTTATCGACTACGGAAACGCCTGACCCGATCAGGGCAGCAACCCCGTCGAGGTTCTGGCTTGCGCGGCCCAGGTTGCCGTTTCCGATTGTTACTTTAACGTCGTTCATGTTTTATGCCTCCTGAGTTTCGTTTTCGGTAGCTTCCGGGGTTGCCGGATCCTGGATAACTTTAATTTGTGCCTGCCAGTTTTTGAAGGCTGCGATAACGTCAGCCTTCTTATGGCTTTCCGGTTGCAACTTCAATGCCCTGAGGATTGCAAGCATCCGGTGGTAATCACCGGTTGCCGGGTCCATTGCAGTTCCCTCAGCAATCAGCTCCAGGTTCTTTTCGTCCTGATCACCGGTTTTGTCGGCAGCTGCCCCATCTTCACCGCGTTCGTATTCGGTGAAGTTGGTTTTTGATTGGCGGGCATGGTTAGTGGCATCGTTCCTTGCGAGGAACACATTGCCGTCAGGGGTTGAATACAGCTTGTCCTTTTCAGGATACAGCTCGAAAAAGCGTTTTATCTTGTCGATCATTGTCAGATGAATTTTTGTTTTAACTTAAAAATACCCAGAATTACAAACAGGGCAACGATCGCCCATAACACGTATCCTGAACCCACCATGGTTTTCTGGAACCAGGTTAGCTGGTTAGTCACGGTTCCCGGCAGGTATTGAACAGTACGAACCGTATCGGAAACCTTCGTACTAAAGCGGTCCCATTTTACCCATACCTGGGCCGAGTCAACCACGCACTTGAGGGTAATATAATTGTCCCTGATCTTAATTTCCGGTTTTACATTATTTCCGGCCTTCAGCTGCTCAATAGTCTTTAGGTAAATCTTTCCTGTACTGTCGCAGGCGACCAGGGCAATGATTGAGGCGCTGTCGGGCTCGGTATAACCCTGCTGTGCTGTGCCTCCGGAAGAGGTGTTAACCGTGCTGCTGGTGTTTACAACTGCGGGGGGTATAACCGGAGCTACCGGAGGTTTGGTTACCCGGCAGCTGGAAACAAGTAATACAGCTATAATAAGAAAGGCAGCCGCTCCGCCTCCCTTTTTGAATATATCGGTTAGGAAAGAGTTTTTAGCCCATATCAGGCCGATACATACAGGCAGGAAGGCCAAAAATTCTCCGGTTGAAATCTTACCGGTATAAAGCATTAAACCGGCCCCCGCCAGCAATGCTAAGCCAACGAGCGTGGTGATCCATTCTTTAAATCTTTTCAGTAACATGGCTACATTAATTTTTGTATGGTTTTGGTATGAGTTACTTTATTACTTTGTTGGCAGCAAGATATAGACTCCGCCAGTAGGCAACTTCATTAATGGTAGGAGTAGGATCAGGGCGGCTTACCCAGTGCTCAAGGTAGGACTTAGTGAAGTCCTCGATAGTTTTTACGTCGGGGGAGCCTGCGTAGAGGCCACGTTGCTTTACCTTGAAACACAGCAGTCTTAAGGTGAACTCAGGAGTATCTGGGAAACAGATAAACCTACGAGCAACTCCTCCCGAATCAATGCGGACACAAGTGCCGATTGCGCCTTCAAGGCCATACCATCTTCCACAGTCGGCCTGGACACCGGCGTAATTGTTATTTACGCCTTTTCTACCATTTGCACTTTCATTTCTGAAAATGCAAAGTGCCATTATTCTGACTTCCCGGTCGTACTCGGTGATTTTATTCAAACAGTCAATAACTGTAGCCATAGGTACAGAGGTTCGCTTAAAGGGAACTTCCGGTAGCTCTGGGTAATCATTGTGTACTGCTACTGGTTTCATTTTTTACAGTTTACGCAGGCTGCCCTGTCCAGTTCTAATTGCCTGATGCGTTTGCCGTGATCGTTTAAGCGGTTGCTATGGTCGTGCTGTCCGTTTGTGAGCTGGGTTATTTCACCGCGCTGCGTGGCCATTTCCTTGGTGAGTTCATTAATCGAATTTATCAGCTCGTCAATCTTCTTTGTAATGCTTACTGAAAATGATTTAACTACAAACCAAATAATGACAAGTAACAGAATGATCAAACTGCGATACAACCAGATTTCAAACTCAGTCATATTTCCTTTTTTTAAATCAAAGGGGTTACTCAGCGTTTACATCCTTTCACCCCTTCTGCCATCGCCCTGAAGATTTGTAGCGGGAGAGGGACTCGAACCCCCGGCCTCAAGGGTATGAACCTTGCGAGCTACCGTCTGCTCCATCCCGCAATGCTGTTTTGGCGGTTTCCAGGCCGCGCATCAGTCTGTTGCCCCGGAGCCGCATATATAGTAGTTGGTTCCGTTGTAAATAAACAGGTAGGTTACTGTCTTACCTCCAGTTATAGTAGGCGCAACACTCTTTATTCCATTCCCGAACGTAATAGTCCGGTTACGGGTATTTGCTTTGATCTTAAAGCTCAGCAGGTCGCCCGGAAGGCTTTTTGTAACAACAACCGTAATGGTGATGTTTGTGTCAGCAGCTATCTCATACTGAGTGAAGCTGGAGTAAGGAGTTACCGAAACAGCCAGGGCAGAGGGTTTGGTTACCGGGGCAACCTTATATCCAAACCCGTACTGTTTCTGTGCGCTCGCGACTGTAGCCGTGAGCATTACGATGATGCAAAGAATGATTAACTTTTTCATATGGTTTTTTGGAGTTAAAGTCTGAAAAGCAGGGAGCCGTCTGGAGTCCGGCTCCCGTGTGGCCTATTCGCTATGGCCGGTCAAAGTATATCTTAGGTTGATGCGCTTACAATAGCCCCAAAACCTTCCAGTTTAAGGCCAATGCAAATGTGCCACAACCGGAAACCAATCGTGCTCATTCGGTTTTCAGGATCATCCTCGGCCTTGCGGCTGAACATCTTTGCTGCCGGTCCGGGGAACTGCCTTGCCCTTCCGGCATAGAAGAAGAAGGAGGCTACATGGTCGTTTACATCGTCGTCGGCAGCGGCAAAGGCTTTTTTCTGATAAGCCGCGTTCACAACGCTGTACTTTGGGTTTCCTCCGAAGGTGTAAATATCAAACCCGAACATGGGCAGAATTTCTCCTGTCTTGATATTTTTGTACTGGTTTGCAAACTTTTCGTCAACCAGCAACAGGTCTTCCACATGCTCAGGGCACAACACCACAATGCGGTCGGCAAGGGGAATTTTCATTTTGGTGAACAGCTTCTGCATCCTGATTATATCAGCCGGAAGCAGTCGCTTACGGGCAACAGTTTCAGCGTTGCTGGCTCCGCTGGTCTCAATAATAGGGGTTCCGGCAGTGTTTGCCTGTGGGGCAATACTGTGGGCCGATTTAATCAGCACCTTTTCGGCCAGTGTTTCATTGTGCTGGTCAATAACACTTCCTTTTTTGTCGTAAGGCAGTGCGTAAAGCTCATCGTCCGAAATATTTGTATTCGAAGAGTCGAACTTGTCCAGCCCGATAGGCACATCGGTATCATCCCTGAAGGTCGACGGAATCGGGTAGGTAGTATTATTAATAAGTACATCCGGATCGGCGCCGATATCAACAATATGCACAGTGTTATTCTTTACCAGGTCGCCCCTGGAACTGATCCTGCCTAACCAGGTACCATCAAACCTGAACCGCTTAAGCAGCTCCCCTGTCCATATTTCGCTGAGCACACTCATTGATAAGGATCCGGATGGCTCCCGGAGTGGAATAAAGCTAAGTGTAAGGAGCACGGCAACACATATAAAGGTGGGAATCCCCAGGAATGGCGCAATTGCCGCGCCAACTACAATACTTACCAGGAGCGACAGGAGCAGAGATAAAACAAATTTCGTTTTCATGGATGCGTTTTTGGATTGTTAAATGGTCAGTAAAAAGTCTTAAAGAAATCAATAATAAGGGGTTAACTATTCTTTTGAAGCAGGAACTGAATCGACTTCGTAATGCTCTTTGTAAAGCGTAACGTATACCTCGGGGTTCTCGGCCTTGTAATCCTCAACTGCCTTAATGCCTTGCTTCATCAGGCTGGCAAGCGTGATGGTTGCATCTGCCGGGCGTTGTGAACCAACAGTACCGCCCAGGTGATCAGTCGGCTTGGTAGCAGGATGCATCAGTTCAATAACCGAGCTGAGTTTAACAACACCGATTGTTTTTCCGAGGTTGATCATTTCCTCTTTCTTGTCGGCGGTAAAGCGTTTGTCGGCTATGCCGGTTTCAACCACCTTTGCGATCGATGCCAGCGTTATGGTTTCAACTTCGGTGGCAAGGTTTACCATCGCTGTTTTGTCAGCGCCGATACGGGCTACAATTTCATCCTCGGTAGCAGTTTCTGCCATACCGAGCATAAGAGCAATTTTTTTCATGTGTTGAATTTCTGTTTTGGGT
Organism: Bacteroidales bacterium; assembly: GCA_025350385.1. Lineage (GTDB taxonomy): Bacteria > Bacteroidota > Bacteroidia > Bacteroidales > UBA4417 > UBA4417. The sequence goes on along the minus strand of JANXXZ010000081.1, from coordinate 271 downwards.
TCAATTTGTCCGATTGGTTTGATAACCTGTGCAAGCTGATCAGTTGTCAGGGCAACATAATCTTCCTTCTCCTGTTTGTACAGGGCTAATGAATTCGGGTTCGATCCTATGTCGGCAATACTAACCTCAAGCAGCACGCTTTCAACCACCGAATCATACATCTGTCCGGGAAGTAAATACCTTTCGTCGCTCGACATGGTAATAGGTTCCAGTCCGGGGCTTACCATGCGGTAAATTCCCTTTTCAACCTTATCCATAATTTTTTTTGCGA
>JANXXZ010000034.1 GCA_025350385.1 Bacteroidales bacterium | reverse complement strand
CAGATTATTTACAAGGAATGAAGCTTATTCCAGTGACTTCAATCCCCTGCGGATATTCGGAAGAGCTATTACAGATTCAACCGTCTACAAGTCATGACAATAGAATTATAATTTCATATATAGGAACAGCTTCCGCTGGTAGCCGCGATCTAAGATTATTTATTGATGTTTTCGCAAACTTATCAAAGCACACATTTTTTGAAAAGTCTTTAACAATGCAAATAATTGGATCATTTAGCCAAGTATTTCAGAAAAGGATACAAAATAATAATATTAGGAATGTTGAATTGATAGGCTGGGTTTCGTATTATCAGTCACTTCAGTACATGAAATCTGCTAATATATTGCTTTTATACGGTAACGTATCTAAATTACAAATCCCTGGTAAAGTTTATAACTATCTTTATTCTGGTAAACCGATTATTTATTTGAGCCAATTACCTTTTGATGTGGACCCCACATACCAGATAATATCAAGTTTACCTGGAATTGCATCCTTTAAAATATCTGACTTTAATCTATTAGATAAAGTTCGACTGTTCATTGATGGGTTGCCAGAAATTACTATAGAGGCCCAAAAGCGGATTGAAATGCCTTTGATTCAGCAATTTAATTGGGAAAATATCGGACGAGACTTTTCAAGCATTGTTTATGATGTGCTAGAGAATAAGCTTGAGATTTAGAAAACTGATTTCACAACGTAGGGACAAGATCTCAACGACTAACACATGAAATTGCTAATTCTTACATCATACAATATTGGCGATATAACATCAGGTCAAGGCCTGATATTGACGCACTTTGTTTCCAATCTCGTAGATGTTGGAAATATCGAAATATCTGTAGGGGAAATTAGATGTTTACTGCCTGTGCTTCATAAATCATGTGTTTTTACTAAAGATGATAATTGTGCGAATAAGCTGTTTAGTGTTAAAGGAAAGCCAATTTCTAAAATCACCATGTTGAGAAGTATAGCTGGTTATTTTATCAATAAGCTTGAAAAAGGATTTTTGTGTAAGGTGCAGCAAAAAAGTACTGAATATGATTTGGCAATCTGGTTTGGCAGTCCTTATGATCCAGTAAGTCTCAAGCTCCCTTTGTTTTGCCAATGCCCAATAATATTTCATCTTAATGACAGCATCTCTCTTTATCAGCAACGCCTGAAAAATAAGAGCCTTGTCAAGCTACGCATATTGTTGGCAGAGCATCTTGAAAAGCGGGTCCTGTCTGCTGGTTACAATAAAATAATTTATGTTGGTAAGGAAGATTATCAGTCAGGTCTTAAGCTTTGTCGGCGCATAGATAACACGAAATTAGTCTTTTTGTCTAATGGTGTTGATGATAAGTTATTTTGCCCCCCAATGAAGAAAATTCCTAACATTAGAATGAGATTACTTTTTGCTGGTGTGATGTGTTATCAGCCAAATATTGATGCTGCAATGCATCTGATAAAAAATGTAATGCCAAACATTGATGAAGATTTCGAATTAAGGATTGCAGGACGTGATCCTGCATTGGAATTATTCAATGCTGCTCAACAAGATCCCCGTATTGTAGTAACAGGTACAGTTGAAAATATGGTTCAAGAATACCAAGAAGCTGATATTTTTATCGCGCCGATGATATCGGGAGCAGGTATTCAAAACAAGATATTGCAAGCACTTTCCTGTGGGCTTCCTGTTATTACGACATCAATCTGCACTGATGCTTTTTCAGATGTCCCTGGAGGTTGCTTGGTAGTAAATGGGATAGATGAGATGGTCAATTCAATAACTAATCTACTACATGATCAAAGTTTGAGACACAAATTAGGTCTAAATGCTAGGGAGTTTATTGATGAAAACTGGTCATGGCAACATAGAACATATGCTTTACTTAATGTAATATCTGAAATAATACATAAATAACTATGATAGTATTGTACTTATTATTGATGATTGCTTTTTTAATTGCTGCACTTAAACTGAGCAAAATACAATATTTGAATGAAAGTAGATATGAGCTGTCACCGCGACTTATTCTAGTAATATCATACTTTGTGTACTCTGTTGCTATGCCAATATCAAGGATTTTTTTTGATAGCGACAAAATGACATACGATATTGAATATATCGTAGCTCAGGTCCTTGGTGCAACTGGTATATTGATTGGATATTTCATTCAGTATAAGTGCTTAAGGTTCACCCATAACAGAAAATTAAAGCATGAATCAAAAATATTTTTACGCATTCCCGCACTGTTTTGTATGGTAATTGCATTAACCATAGTAATGTTTAATGCACTCAATGCTTTGGGGTGGGATTTTAGTGCTATACTCAATCCTTATGGTTTTGAATCAACATTATTGACAGGGAATGAAGAACAGTCTTTATTTGGTGCAATACTGGAGTTGGTTGCAATTAGCAGTATTTTACTGTCTTATACAGGTGCTTATAATACAAATAATAAATCCGTATTGCTCATATCGTTATTGTTTGCGATTGTATTTAGCATGTTCTATTTGTTGAGAGGGTCTAGAAATCTTGCAGGTATGATGTTAATTCCTCTGCTGTGCGCCTACTTTTACCGCAAACCTATAAAATTAAAGAAAATATTTATATCATGTTTGTTACTTTATTTTCTGATTTATACAGTTGGAGTTGTCAGAAACATTGGTTTTGCACAAGTTGGCAATATACCAATTCAACTGAGGATGTTTGATCCTCTTACTCAAGAGTTTGGTACAAATTACGGTGTTTTTATTAAGTGGAAAGAAATGGATCAGAATAGGAATCTCCTCTTGGGTAAAAGTTATACTATCGACATTTTATACAACCTCGTACCGATAAGCTTGTGGCCAGATAGACCGCCTGGAGCTGCTACAAAGTTCTCTATGGATTATTATGGTGTAAGTCATTATACAGAATTGAGGCACGGTTTAGGCTTCTCGCCAGTTGTCGAAGCATTGATTAACTTTGGTTATATAGGGATAGTTCCTATATTTGCAATGTTTGCACTGCTCGTTACTGTATTGGAGTCTTGGTTTTGGAATAAAGACTCGTGGGGCATTGCTTCTTTTGCCTTCATGATACCTATGGTAGTTAATTGGAATAGGATTGATATGGCTATAACAGCTAAAATGTTTATTATTTTTTTAGTTATAAGTAAGACGTTGTCTATTGTTATATTCCCAAGTAGACACTCTATATTACGTATCAAATCTATTTTCAACCACCACCAAGCTGGAGAATCTTGATGGATGTAGTTTTTGTAGTGACTACTCTCAATATTGGAGGCGCTGAGACACAAGTTGTGTGTTTAGCAAAGCGGCTACACAACCAAGGTTATGCAGTTGGTATAATAACTTTGATCAAATCGTTAGATTTCGACGCTGAACTGTTAGATGCTAATATTCTTGTTGTGTCTTTAAATATGGAACGTGGCGTGCCTAATCCACTAGCTTTATTGACTCTTTATAAGCTGCTATGTAAATGGAAACCTAATATAATTCATAGCCATATGTTTCATGCAAATATGATAACTAGATTGATTAGTCCTTTTATTGATAAGACTAAGAACATTTCTACTATTCATAGTATAAATGAGGGTGGAACATTCAGAGAAATACTATATCGAATAACAGATAAGCTATGTGACTTGACAACTAATGTTTGTAAGGCCGGTTTAGAGCGGTATAGGATTCTAAAAGCAATTTCTGATAATAAAGCACTAACTATAGCAAATGGTGTTGATACAGATCTATTTATAAATGATAAAAACATGCGTTATAATAAAAGAAATGAGCTGGATATAGATGATAAATTCGTTTGGCTTGCTGTAGGTAGTTTATGTAAGGAAAAAGACTATTCAACCATGCTTCATGCCTATTCTATTTATTCAAGAAAACAAACAAATTCAATATTGTTGATTGTAGGCAGAGGACCGCTTGAACAGGACCTTAAAAATCTTGTAAAATCTCTTGGTATAGAAAATGATGTGCATTTTCTCGGATTGAGAAGAGATGTTAGTGGTTTGATGAACGCTGCGGATGCTTATGTTATGTCTTCATGTTGTGAGGGGCTGGCTATGGTTTTATTGGAAGCCTGTTCGTCTGGTTTGCCGGTGATTGCTACAGACGTTGGTGGTAATAAGGAAATTATTGATGATGGCTGTAATGGTTTTATCGTGGCTCCGTATGATCCGAATGCGCTTTCGAAAGGAATGCTTAAAATATATAATTTGCAATTGTCAGAAAGAACAAACATGGGCATGCTAGGTCGTAAAATAATTCTCCAAAAATACAATATAGAAAATATCGTTAAACAATGGATATCGATATATACTGAAATGCTTGCGGGTGCATCTGAACCAGTTTGATGTGTATATACTTTAGTCAAAAGGTATGCTCTAGTGTGTGGATTAGTCGGATTATGGAGTATAAGGGCTGGAACGAGGTGTGAAGAAATTATACGAAATATGACTTCGATTATGACCCATCGCGGTCCTGATGATCAAGGTTACTGGGCTGATATTGTAACAGGTTTATCTTTAGGTCATAGACGCCTTTCCGTCCTTGATCTCTCTCCCGCCGGTCATCAACCGATGATATCTCCTTCTGGCCGTTATGTATTCGTTTTCAACGGCGAAATATATAATCACCTCGATATTAGGAAAGAACTTGAGAAATCCAGCAAAGCACCTGATTGGCGAGGTCATTCGGATACTGAAACCCTGTTGGCAGGTTTTGATGCGTGGGGAATTGAAGCGACATTGCAGCGCTCTGTCGGAATGTTTGCCCTTGCAGTATGGGACAAAGCGGAGAGGACGCTGACTCTTGCGCGTGACCGCATGGGAGAGAAACCCCTTTACTATGGATGGAACCGGGGAGTTTTTATTTTTGCCTCGGAGTTGAAGGCTCTGCGAGCTTATCCAGATTTTGATTCTCAGATCAACCGTAATGCTATTACCCTCCTCTTGCGCCACAATTATATTCCTGCGCCACACTCCATCTATCGGGGCATTTTCAAACTCTGGCCTGGAACCATGCTGATACTGCAAAACGGTGCCCACAGCGTCTGCCCCTGGGATGTCGATGAACCACCCTTTGGGCCATTCCGAGGCGATGGTGTTTCACTTCATCCTTATTGGTCGTTACGTGATGTGGCTGAACAGGGGCAGTCACAACCATTTGCTGGTACCGAATGTAAGCAGTTGCTG
>JANXXZ010000006.1 GCA_025350385.1 Bacteroidales bacterium | reverse complement strand
AACCTGAATTCAAACCGGGATGCGGCGTCAGGAATTCAGGAAGTCCGCGCTGACCTGAAATGAGCCGGTAAACCCTGCGTTCAGCAATGTTCCCAAGTTCAGCAAGGGCAATGGAAATGAAATCAAGTACAAAGGCCAGTGGTTCTCCGTGGAAATTCCCTCCCGAAAGGATCAGGTCCTCATCGGGGAAAATGGTGGGATTGTCAGTAACTGAGTTTATTTCGGTTAACACTACCCGGCCGGCATGATTCACGGTATCCCTTACAGCACCGTGAACCTGAGGAACGCAACGGAAAGAATACGGATCCTGAACTGCCTTGCCTGGTTTCTGAAGCAGTTTACTTCCATCAAGGATACTCCGGATATTGGATGCTGTTTCAATCTGGCCCGCATGCGGCCTGACCTGCTGGATTTCATCCCTGTACGGATCGATCCGGCCGTTATAGCCTTCGAGTGAGATAGCTGCGGTTGTATCGGCAATTCTTAGTAATTTCATTGCTTTCAACATTACAAGCACTCCATGGGCACTCATGAACTGAGTACCATTAAGTAATGCCAATCCTTCCTTTGACTGCAGTTCAACGGTTTTCAACCCCAACTCAGCAATTACATCGGCCGATGGCCTGATTTTGTCCTTGTAAGTTACTTCACCCAGTCCCAGCAATGGCAAAACGAGATGGGCCAGAGGTGCCAGATCACCGGAAGCTCCCAGGGATCCAAGTTCCCGGACAACCGGTAATACATTATTATTATAAAGGTCAATAAGACATTGCACAGTGGCTACCTGCACCCCTGATTTTCCGACAGCTAATCCATGCACTTTCAACAGAAGCATGAGTTTTACTATGGGTGCTTCGACCGGCTCGCCAATACCGCAGGCGTGCGAAATTACCAGATTGGTTTGCAGCTGAACCAGGTCTTCTTTCGAGATGGAGCGGTTGCAAAGGGAACCAAATCCAGTGGTTATACCATAGATGGGTTCAGTCTGTTGTTCAATTTTCTTGTCCAGGTATTGCCGGCAGGTGGTAATACGCTGTTTCGCCTCAACTGATAATTCAATCCTGGCTTCAGTGTCCAGGATTTCCTGAATAAGTTCAAAAGTTAATGGCTTTGAATCAATAAAATAGGTATTCATAACTGGTTTTAAAAAGTTCATCTTTCTGCCGGTCAAGCTCCCTGAGAGCAGACCGGTTTAATACATCAATCGCAGCTCCGGGATTTACCCGGTAATCAACTTTAGAGACAAGTGCGGTTGATCTGAATGATAAAATTTAAATTCCAGTTCAACATTGGAGGGTTGGAAGGTGAGAGGGTCGGAGAGTTGAAAGATTTCTTTATTTCGGATTTTTGATGTCGCCTGCCTGCATGAAGTAAATCTCCAATTTGGGGAGAATCTCTGTAGTCAGGCAGGGATGTCGGATTTTGGAATTTCATATGTTTAAGGGCTTCAATAAGTTTGATCTCAGCATCAAATCCGAAATCAAAAATCTGAAATCCGAAATTCACAAGGCAAATGTACACTTACTTTACCATTTCAATTATGGTTTCGGGAGAAAACAGACCCTGCTCACCAGTAAGCATGTTTTTGAGCTGGTACTGCCCGGATTCTGCTTCGTTGCTGCCAATGATCACCGTGAAAGGTATATTCTTGCCATCAGCATAGCCAAACTGTTTTTTCATTTTTGCTGCTTCGGGATATATTTCGGAAGGAATGCCGGCCTGTTGCAGTTGTTGCAGGAATTTCAGGCTGATCATCTCCTCGTTTCCTCCAAAATTGACGATCAGTACCTTAGTAGCTTGTTCAGCTTCGGCCGGGAAAAGGCTTAACTCGTTAAGTACATCATAAATACGGTCGGCGCCATAGGAAATTCCTACACCGGAAACATCCGGCAGGCCAAAGATACCGGTGAGGTCGTCATACCGGCCGCCACCGCTGATGCTTCCCATCAGGACATCCGTTGCTTTTACTTCAACGATCGCACCTGTATAATAGTTAAGTCCCCGGGCAAGAGTGAGGTCGAGCTGAACCGGTGTTGACAGTGCCAGATGATCCAGGTAGTCAAAGATGGTTTTCATTTCCGAAATTCCTTTCATTCCGACTTCAGAAGCCGCGAGGATTTCCGACAACTGTTCCAGTTTCCTTATGTTGGATCCTTCAAGATGCAGAATCGGTTGCAGTTTTTGAATTGTTTCAATCGAAAGTCCTTTTTCCGAAAGTTCCTTATTAACGCCTTTAATCCCAATCTTATCCAGTTTGTCGATGGCCACGGTTATATCGATGATCTTATCTGATTCACAGATCACTTCTGCAATACCGGACAGTATTTTTCTATTATTGATCTTTATCAGGACACTGATACCCAGCCTGCGGAAAATTTCGTCAGTGATCCGGACGAGTTCCACTTCATACAACAGGGATGTAGACCCGATCACGTCCACGTCGCACTGGTAGAACTCGCGGTAACGGTTTTTCTGGGGACGGTCGGCACGCCAGACCGGCTGGATCTGGTAGCGTTTGAACGGAAAGGTGAGTTCATTGCGGTGTTGCACCACGAAACGGGCAAATGGTACTGTAAGATCGTAACGGAGGCCTTTTTCGCTTACATTTTTCAGGAGTTTATTGGAATCCTTTGCCAATAAAAACTTTTCATCAGCACTAGAAAGAAAATCGCCGGAATTCAGGATTTTGAAAAGCAGTTTATCTCCTTCTTCTCCGTATTTTCCCATGAGGGTAGAGAGGTTCTCCATGGCAGGTGTTTCGATAGGGACATAGCCATATAACCGGAATACTGACCGGATGGTATCGAAAACGTAGTTGCGGCGGGCCATTTCAAGGGGTGAAAAATCGCGGGTGCCTTTGGGTAT
>JANXXZ010000181.1 GCA_025350385.1 Bacteroidales bacterium | reverse complement strand
GGTTGCGGGAAAACAACCGTTGTAAAAGAAATCATCAGGCGGCTGCCTAAAAACTCAGTGACCGTGATACCACAGGATGCCTATTACTGGGACAACGGCCATCTTTCGCGCGAAGAAAAGCTTAAAATAAATTTTGATCATCCCAATTCCATTGAATGGAATCTGCTGGTTAAGCATCTGGATATGCTGCGAAAGGGAGAAGCAATTGAGATGCCACAGTATTCCTATGTTTCCTGCGCCAGGGGTAAGGAAACGACCCGGATGGAAGCCAACCAGGTTATCATTGTGGAAGGAATTCTTGTTTTTGCAGATAAGGAGTTACTCAAGCGCCTGGATATAAAAGTATTCGTGGATGCAGAGAGTGATGATCGTCTCTCACGGATCATCCGTCGAGATACTGTGGAACGGGGACGCGATTATTTACAAGTGCTTGATCATTACAACCGTTGGGTGAAGCCTATGCATCTTCAGTTTATTGAACCTACTAAACGGGATGCTGATATTATAGTTCCTCAGGGAGGTGAAAACAAGGTTGCTGTTCAGGTTCTCACTTCAAGAATACAAATGAAACTTGGTTCCGGTGAATAACCAGGCATTTCCTATTTGCTTTTTCCACTACTTTTTCATGGGTTTCTATGTGGATTCATAATCCGAAAAACAGATATCTCAATCCCGTTGCATCCTTTTCAGGGATAGAATTCTCACCGCAAATCCAATAATGACATTTTTGCTTATTATTTAACGCTGGTATGTTAAAAAGACACAAAAATTAATTTCTAAATGCCATTGTGACACTGAATAACAGCGTATTGCGTTTTGGTATGCAATTTGAAAATCCCTTGCTATAAACCATTTAAACGAAAGGAGGATCCAGCTATGTTACCAGTTATCAGACGTAATTCGCTCTTCCCATCCATTGTAGATGAATTTTTTGGGAAGGATATTCCAGGATGGATGGACCTGGAAACCGGAATCAGCAGTCCGTCGGTGAATATTATTGAAGGGAAGGAAGATTTCCGTATTGAAGTTGCCGCTCCCGGACTTGAGAAAGAGGATTTCCGGATTAACCTGCAGAACAATGTTCTTACCATTTCATCAGAAAAAGAGAATGCTAAGGAAGAGAAGGATGAAAAGTTTATGCGCAGGGAATTTAGCTATATGCAATTCAGCCGTGCTTTCAGCCTGCCATCGTCAGCTGATTCGGAACATGTAAATGCAACTTATAAGAACGGAGTATTGTCTATAGCCGTTCCCAAAAGGGAAGAAGCAAAAGAAAAACCCCGGCGTGAAATTGCGATTGCATAATTTGAATAGCCTCCGGAAGGGGGCTTTTTTTATGGGACGGGGGACGAGGGACGAGGGATGGCGGCATGGATTTGTCCAGCAGGATATTACCCTGAAACCCAGAGCCAGAATTCCTCTGCTTTTAATCTTTAGAATGGTATATAGCTATTCATTATCGGAGGCATGCCACTCGGCAAAAGAGGTCACCGTTTCGCGCAGGCGGAGATTGTGAAGTTTAACCTGTGGAGGCATGAGGGGAAGAAGCCTGCCTGCAAAGTCGATCAACAGGTTTTCGCTGGTTGGCTGATAATCGACCAGAATTGTTTTTCCGAATATTTCAGCAGTAAGCGGGAGGAATTCATCAGCAGAAGCGCTGTTAAGAACCAGGGCATGATCAAATTCTTCAATGATACTCTGCCTGACCATCTTCTTTAAATCGCCAAAATCCATAAGCATCCCAAGTTTGGGAAAATCTTGGTCAACAATTGGCTTGCCGATAACCGTAACATACAGTTCATATGAATGTCCGTGAATATTCCGGCATGGACCATCGTAACCCTTCAGGGCATGTGCCATTTCAAATTTGAATTCCTTTGTGAGCCTAATTATTGACAAAGCAGTGGGTTTTATAATTTATTGTTTTACAATCCGGCTATGGTAAATGTGCTGGTTTTCATCCGCAATGAGTTGCACAAAATATACTCCTGCTGCCTGGTTGTCCAGGTTGATTTCGATTTTATCTTTGAACGAAACAGTTGCATTAACAGGTATTCCTGCTGCCGTATAAACAAGAACATGGGGGTTATGTTTGCCGTTAGCAAAAGGAAGCTCAACGGTACATTTGCCATTTGTTGGATTTGGATATGCAGCAAGCAGACCGCCAGCCGACTGATCAGATAACCCGGCATTTGTTCCCCAGATAGATTGTGCAAATTCAGGATGATCAATAAAGGGGTTCCTGTTATGCTGAATGGCAAAGATTGCATTGTTGCGTTCAATTTCCTTTTGTGAAACAGGGTCCAGGGCGTTCCACTGGAGCATCATAACCATGGCCCATGGTTTCAGTTGAGATCCAATTGTCATATCACTCCCAGCCCATCCGTTATCTTCGTTATAATACCGTGTCGACATATAAAAATACGAACGCGCAAAATCACCTTTATAGGCATCGATCGGTTCAAAGACAGTGCCTGAATATCCCTGAGTAACGCAGTCGCCCAATTTGCTTCCGTTTTGGGATGTCCAGTTTGCATTACCAACTTTCCCGTAAGGATTATTTGAACGGTTTCCATTCACATATCCATCCGTCGGATAGAGATGGAATAAATCGGTATACATGGGTGTTTGATCACTGAACCAGCTTTTTGGCCAGGAATGTTCACGGTTATAGCAATTTCCTTCATTGCTGTAATTCCCGCACTGATCGCTTCCGAAAGTATATTCATAAGGAGCGTTTCCGCCCGGAATATCGGAATACATGTCCCATACATTGCCGTTTGCTTTCTTATCAGTCGTTTCAAAGGCAGTCCACAAATAATCATAAGTTACAACGGTATGATTTCCGATAATATCATGTAAGGTCTGTTGTAAAGCTGTTTTATACAATCCTACAGCCGAATCATAGTATCCGGCAGGTGGTTGGGCATCAGATAGGAGAACTGAAACAAGGAGTAGCGTTGTGAGTATATAAGTTTTCATGTGCTAATAATTTTATTTTTATAGGTCACATGGAATACGCCATGGTTATGTTTTTATCATCTCGGTTGGTGGTTATACAACCATGGCTATTTCATCAGAATGAATTCGGGTAGTTATAAAAGAATTTTATCATCAGTATCCAATCAGGTTCATGAGTAATTTAAGTGCAGCTGCAAGTAAGATGAGGCCCCCAAGCATTCCGCTTCGAAAGCGGACTGATGCAGTTCCATGGTGCGGTCCGTAAACCAGGCCTGAAAGTATTGCAGCAGCCTGTAAAAGTACGAGTATAATCCATGGAATCAGCAGTATTTCAACAGTAAGTCCTATGGAAATCCCGACAATTAATGGAGTAATGCCTTCGGCAACTGCCAGCAAAACGATAGAATGCATTTCTGATAAGTCAAAGCTTTTATCTTCCTGGCGTGTCCTGACAGAATCAAAAATAATTTTCAGGCCCATAACAGAAAGAATCCCTAAGGAAATGTAAAAATTGGAGTTTACAGCAAGAGTTCCCATCTTGACTCCAAGCCACAATCCTGCCCCGGCCATAATTGCCTGGAAAAACAGGTTAACCAGAGCAAAACGAATTTTGCGGGCTAAATCTTCAGGTCTTAATACAAAACCGTCTATCAGGAAGGTTGCAAAAGAGTTTAATGCCAGCGCAACTGCCAATATCCCTATCTGAAAATTGTTCATATGTTATTTTTTAGGTACTGCCTTGATATAAGTGGCAAGTTTAAAAGGAATGAACAATGTGGGATCAAAATAATGTTAAGAAATAACGTAAACCAATGTAGCAATTTTTTCAAGATTGAGGCGATCGGTTTCGTCGAAAGAGTTGAAGGAGGTACTGTCCACATCGAGCACGGCGGAAATACTTCCGCTCTTGTCATAAACGGGTATTACTATTTCAGAATTAGAACGCGAATCGCAGGCGATATGACCGGGGAATTTATGTACGTCAGGAACAACAATGGATTTTTTCTGATGTAATGCAGCCAGGCAAACTCCGGTTCCTTCCAATACCTGGCAGGCGGGGGGCCCCTGGTATGGACCGACAACCAGTTTTTCGCCTGTCAGCCGATAGAAGCCACACCAGAAAAAGTAATCGAATTTATGACTGAGCACTGCGGCAACAGTGGCCATGCGGGCAATAGGATCATCTGTTTTAACCAGTAATCCTTGCAGCTGTTTGAAAATCCGTTCGTAACGTCCTTGTTTCTTGTTGGTTTCCATAATTGGTGAAAGGGCAGCTAAAGTACTAACGTTTTGGCTTGGTCAGTTCATTGTTCCGTGAATTCTGTCGTCTCTTTCCGATAGCAGAAAAGAAAACAATTCTTGTATAAAAAACCTGATCCGGGTCTGTAAGCCTGGAACCGGTTTTCTTTGTTACTCATACCAGCTATTTTACTTGAATATCTGATATTTTTAATCCTGTAAGATCGCCGTTACACCAGGCAAGTCCTTACCTTCAATGGATTCAAGCATGGCACCACCTCCGGTTGAAACATAGCTTACCTTTTCGGCCAGTTTGAATTTATTGATGGCTGCAACCGAGTCGCCTCCGCCTACCAGTGAAAATGCGCCTTTTGCCGTGGCTGCAGCTATTGCCAGGGCTACTTCCTTCGTTCCTTTCTGGAACATGCAAAGCTCGAATACACCCATCGGACCATTCCATAATATAGTTTGAGAATTGTTGACGACCTCCGTAATCATTTTGATGCTTTCGGGACCAATATCCAGTCCCATCCAGCC
>JANXXZ010000180.1 GCA_025350385.1 Bacteroidales bacterium | reverse complement strand
ACCGGAAATTCTCATTGTTAATAACAAAAGAACGGATATTTTATTGTTTAGTGATATCGCGTTCGATAGCACCGGCTAAACTACTCATTATATTCTAGAAAAGTGATGTCCGCATTTGAAATACAATAAAAAGGAAGCTGTATGAATATTAATCCAAGATTGTCCACGATCATTTCAACTCTCCCGCAACGGATTGTTGGTTTTATTCCAGCTGATAAAGAAGAAACCTGTCTATTTGGTATTAAAATATGATTTATTCTTTACCCAACTATTCCGTGAAGGATCATCAGCATATCTAAACCTGTTATCTTACTAGCTAAACAGCTAAACACATGGTAAATAAAACCATGGATCCCATCGGCAAACTGATAGGATTACCTTATAAATAGCATCCATAGCATAGTGTGGAAATCGGTGAAAAGCGCCGGAATGTTCACCGCATTTAATGTGATAGCGACCCTGCTCATATGTGCATATTAACGGAGAAAGTGATCTCTCATGGTGATATCCTGGTTCAGACTGTTCCTATAGATGGGTTTAGCATGATTGAAGGGAATGATCCGGACGATAAAATCATTTGTATATTGCGTGATGATGCTGTTTATTGTGAGTATTAAGACATATTACGGATTGCCCCGAATTGTTTTTAGACCGCTTAAACATTATTTCCTCACATACAACGATCTCCCGGGACTCGATTTACACGTTGAAATTACTCATATCTTCGTGAAAGAAGAAGCACATGAGATCATCCGCCGCTCAATGGAGGATTACAGGCAGCGATTTGAAAATTTTGAATTGATGCTCAGGGACGTTTAGCGAATTTGACAACTACTCCTTAGACAGTTTTCAGTAAAGAGAACTGCCATTTTTTTATTATCCTGTAAACAAGATATTGACAATCTGCAATTTATATTGCTTCTAAATTCTACATATCTTAATTTTGTATTTGTATACTTAAATATTTAATTATTATGAAAAACAAACTACTCATTCTTACATTCGTTGCTCTATTCCCGGTATTAATAGCCGGAGCTCAAAGTAATAATTATGTTCTCCTTGGCTGGAATGACCTCGGCATGCATTGTGCCAATAAAGATTTTCAAAACATGTGTGTTTTACCCCCTTACAATAACATGAAAGCACAGATTATTCAGAAGGGTACAGCGTCAACCTGGCCTGTTATTATAAACAGTGGGTTCACGGTTGATTATTCTGTACCGGGAAATACCTATTCAGTAGGCAAGACTAATTTCTGGACATATGCCAATGCGCTTTTTGGGGTAACACTAGCCCCTAATATCGGGTTAACCGGTGTTGGTCTTACCGGAACGATGGGAACGATTGATAATAATTATTTTGTCACCGGGATCCCGGTAACTCCTTACCAGGACAATAACCTCCTGACTGAGAACCCATTCCAGTTAGCTCTGCTACAGATGAAAGATGGAAATGGAACCGTTCTTAAAACGACTCAGCCTGTAATACCCGTTTCTAATGAAATATCCTGCGTTCAATCAGGCTGTCATGCAAACGAAACGGCTATTCTCAATGCACACTCTACAGATGGCGGGTTTAACCCAAACAATACTCCTATCCTTTGTGGGAGTTGTCATTCTGACAATGCCCTGGGGACACCTGGTCATGCCGGTGTTCCCTCCCTATCGCAAGCGATTCACCAGGCTCATGGAGGTGTCACCAACGACTGCTATGGCTGCCATCCCGGACCGGTTACCCAATGCTTGCGCGATACCATGCATACTGCCGGAATGACATGCCAGGATTGCCATGGGAGTGTTGCCAATGTAGGAAATACTATTGAAAATGGTCGTCAGCCCTGGTTCCAGGAGCCATCCTGCGGCGCAACACAATGTCATGGCTCCAATTTCGCTGAAGAACCCGGCAAATTGTTCCGCAATTCTCGCGGCCATGGAAACCTGATGTGCAGTGCCTGCCATGGATCTCCCCATGCCATACAGCCCACTACCCAACCCAATGACAATGTTCAGAACATTTCGTACCAGGGATTTCGGGGTATTTTGAAGAAATGTGATGTTTGCCACGGATATACACCTTCCTACGGAGGACCGCATGGTTATAACCCCACAGGCATAAATGAACTTTCAAAGGCAGTTCCTTCAGCTAGTAAATTGTTGCCAAATTTTCCTAATCCTTTTGAGTTATCAACCACAATTCCTTTTACAATAAAAGAAGCAGGAAAAGTGAGGATTGAAGTCCTTTCCATTAAAGGGGATAGAGTATTACTCCTTCAAAATGAGGTGATGCAACCCGGAACATTCCAGGTAAAAACGCCGGAAAACTCCCTTACGGCAGGAACTTATATCGTCAAATTCAGGGTAAATAACCAAACAGATTACCAAAAAATTATAGCTTATTGATACCTTTACCCCCTGTCCCAAAACAGGGGGCTTTTTTTATTTAAGACTATAATCGTTGCGGAGAATTCTGGTAATAGGCGCAAGTCCCAACATTTCACGGTATTCGAATATGTGTATCCGCGAGCTGGTTGAACGCAAGTTCCTGGTTGAGGCTATCGGACTTCGGGAAGGTATAATTTCCGGTGTTCCTATACAGAAAGGAATGCCGGCATTCTCTGAAATTAATACCGTTGCATTATACCTGGGTGCCAGAAATCAACGTGAATTTTACCAATACATCCTGGATCTTTATCCGTTAAGAGTTATCTTCAATCCAGGCACTGAAAATCCGGAATTTGAACTCATATTGCAGGAAGCCGGAATTGAAGTTCAGGAAGCATGCTCCATAATGATGCTTCACTCCGGAGTATTTTAATTTGCTCAGAACGCAAGAAAAACCTCAAGGCTTCGTTTTAGATTCTGGCTTATTGATTTTTACTGTAATTTAGCCAACTGTACCCCTTTCTCCTGCTGAATGTGAGAGAAACAGAACATACTACAACGCATGCGAACTACTTTCTTCTCCATCCTGTTTAGCTTCAGTCTTGCCTTCTTTCCAATCAGTTCGATGTTTGCACAGGTTTTCAACGTTCGGACTTCAGTTGATTCCATTGGTTTTTGTCCGGGTGCATCGCGGGCTTTTCCTGTTACCATTCAAAACATGATTGGAGTTGATTCATTTAAACTGGTTCTCGGCTATGACCCTTCGGTAATCAGCTATCAATCGTACCAATTCCTGAATACTCAGCTAACCGGAGGCAATTTTAGCATTAGCGGGCAAACCGGTTCAATATCAATGAACTGGCACAGGCCGACAATCGCAAATATTATTAACGACACTCTGATATGGCTTGTATTTAAAGGAACTGCCGGAAATACTGACCTTGTTTGGGACACCTTAAATTGCATTTATCATGATTCTGCTTCGGGGAACCCTTTACCGGCAATTTATAAAAATGGCAAAGCAACTGTCAGTCCTGCCATTAATCTTTTTCTCACCGAAATGAATTCGACCTGTACCGGTAAGTGTAACGCAAATTTCATGGCAACTATCAGTGGTGGAGTAAAACCTTATGCTGTATTATGGGATGGAGAACCCGGGCGGTTTGATACAATTCAGACCAACCTATGTGATGGGGCAAATACAATAAGGATCACCGACAAAAACGGATGTGAACTAGACAGTACATACCAGATAAATGGTTTGCCCGGTGCAAAAGTGACTATTAAAATTAAGTGCGAACAGGACACAACTACTGTTTTGTTCCGCGAAAACCCAATTCTGACGTTTAGTTTTGAAGAAATTTCTCCCACTCATGTTATTGAACCACCCTTATGGTCGTTTGGTGATGGAGACACTTCCCGATCATTCAATCCCACTCATATTTATAGGACTGCCAATGCGAATACTGATAAATTCTACCTTCTTACCCTTTATATCAAGAATCAGAACGGTTGCGACACTGTCATTACTATGCGTATTCCTATCAAGGACCAGAAGTTGAAAATTTCCAACGTAATGGTTCCAACAGGTACTGAAAAAAACAGGGTCTTTACGATATTTGATGAAAACAATGATCCTATTTCAAATCAATATATAAGGCTGGAATTATTTGTTTTCGATCGCTGGGGAAGGAAATTATACGCCAATACTGATTACAAAAACGACTGGAACGCAGGTGGTGCACCTGACGGAGTGTATTATTATGTTGTAAATACGGTTGGCTTTTTTAATACCGATAAGCACAAAGGCTCCCTGACAATTATTGGCAGTAAATAGCAAGCGGTTAGCTAATCCTCAGGCTTCTTCTTAATTCAACAGAAATTACTTCCTGAAAACCATTTTCTGGACATCCAGGTCATCAATGGTAAGAAGTTCATTTTCAAGGCGAAGGCATTCATCAGCATCCCCGGTAAGTTCAAGAATAATCAATCCGGTATCTTCTGCATAATCGGCATCCGTTTCATGCAATCCAAGCCGGGTGCGTATAGTGCAACCATATTTGGAGAAAATTGGCTGAATCCTTTCAGCATTTTTGACTCGGTCATTTACATAAATGCCCAGTATACGGACTTCTTTCATGTCATATATCTTAAGAAACGAACGACATTCGTTGAATTTCAATTCCTTCGATCAAGCGGAGTTCATCTTCAAATACATCCCATTCAGCAGCAGTTCCAGTCAAATGAATCATAACAACACCAGCACGGCTGCAAACATTATCATTCAACTCGTGAAAACCAAGGCGGGTGCGGATTAACCTGGCATATTTTGTTAGTGTGTGCTGCGTCCGGCCGGCTTCTTTAATCCGGTCACTGATAAGCAAACCAAGAATTCGGGTTTCAGTCATCTGAGGATTCGTTATTTGTTATTGGTTATTGGTTATCAGGTATTAGTTATTAGTTGCAGGTTTCTGAAATTAAAAATAAACATCGAAATCCGAAATTCCTTAAAAATAAAGATCCCTCTCCCCCGCCTTAATACGTTCAATACGGTTACGGATTTCGGGTACATTAACTTTTTCGTTCAACTTTTCAAGATCGAGCAGGTTTTTCTCAATAACAACAAACCCTTTTTCCTGTGTTGTTAAAGGAGCGTAATCTTCGAGATATTCACATAGGGTGAGCATTGCATTGGGTGAGCAGTATCGTTTAATAAATCCAGGCACCGAAAACTCCATAAAATGTTCACCCGTCCGACCCAGTCGGTAACAGGCTGTGCAGAATGAGGGCAGAAATCCATCGCTCAGCAACTCATCAATAATTTCATTAAGAGAGCGGGAATCATTCACCTGGAACTGCTCACGGTTCAGATCCTGTTTTTCATTTACTGTTTCCGAATAACTGCCAATTTCCAGTTTAGTACCTCCATCAATTTGTGATACCCCGAACCTCATCACTTCTGTGCGGACTGCGACGCTTTCACGGGCTGTAAGAATCAGTCCCGTGTAAGGAACAGCAAGCCTGAGGATAGCCACAAGTTTCGTAAAATCGTAATCGGAAACACGATACTTCCCGTCAAAATTAATTGCTGATGCTTCCTGTATCCGGGGGAAAGAAATTGTATGCGGCCCAACATGATAACAGGCTTCAAGATGATTGGTATGGCGGATTAATCCCATAACCTCATATCTCCAATCGTACAATCCGAAAAGAGCTCCTATCCCGACATCATCAATTCCAGCTTCCTGGGCACGGTCAAGCCCGGTAAGACGGTACTCAAAATTACGCTTCTTACCTCCAAGGTGGTAGTGTTTGTAGCTTTCAGGATGATAGGTTTCCTGGAATATCTGGTATGTGCCTATGTCAGCTGATTTCACGATCCGGAAACCTTCAATATCCAAAGGAGCAGCATTAATATTAACCCTGCGGATTTCCCCATTTCCTTTCTTAACCTGGTAAACCAGCTTTGCCGTATGTGCAATGAATTCAGGAGAATAATCAGGATGTTCACCATAAACAAGGATCAGCCGTTTCTGACCATTGTCTTCAAGAGCTTCAACTTCCTTAATGAGTTCGTCGTCAGAGAGAGTCTGCCGGACAGCCTCATTGTTTGAGGCCTTGAAGCCACAGTAACTGCAATTGTTGGTACATTTATTACCGATATATAAAGGAGCAAAAAGAACTATCCTGTTTCCATACACCCGTTCTTTCAATTCCCTGGCACCGGCTTTAATTTCTTCAACTAATTCCGGGTCATTTGCATTTATCAGGATGGCCGTTTCGGCCAGTGTAAGCCTGTTTTTAGCCAGTGAACGGCCGATAACGGCTCGTACCTGTTCAGCAGAGGGACTGGTATTATTCAAATGTTCCCATATCTCATCTGCATCGATAAAGGGCTTCATTCGTTGGTCAGGAATTCTGCAGATTTCAGGAGTAAAAATCATTGTGCGTCTCGTTTTATAAGGAGTATTACCCCACAAAATTACATTGAATTACCGGAATTCAGGCAATGGAATACCTAATATTTGTGAAATTATTAACGACTGATTTCTATTTCCAAAAGGAACAATTTATAAAGTAAAGTATTGATTCAATGATAATTATACTTCTATCTGCAAACCATCATAAGCCAACTGGATAAAATGAGGAAGCTTTTTTTCAACTTCCTCAAATTTCCCAAGGAAATGGCTGATATGAGTCAGGTAAGCTCTTTCGGGCGCCAGGTCATTTAATACAGCAATCGCTTCATTCAGCGAAAAATGAGATACATGCCTTGAGTTACGCAAAGCATTGAGAACGATCACCTTTGATCCTCTAACCTTATTCAGTTGCTCAGGTGAAATGAAATTAGCATCCGTTATATAGGCAAAGTCATGGATTCTGTATCCGTAAACTATCATATCCTGGTGCATCACCTGGACCGGAATAAATTCAGTTTCACCAATTTTAAAAGGAGCTGTG
>JANXXZ010000511.1 GCA_025350385.1 Bacteroidales bacterium | reverse complement strand
TGCTGCTACCCCAGAGGTAGCATCCTCAACAACAACGGCCCTGGCAGGTTCGGCACCCAGGTTATGGCAGGCAGTGAGGAAAATATCAGGTTCGGGTTTGCCTTTGAGACCTATTTCGGCCGAAACCACACCGTCCACGTTTGTTTCGATCAACTCGAGTAAACCGGCTGCCTTCAGGACAGCATAACAGTTTTTACTCGATGAGGCTACCCCTACATGAATGCCATTATCGCGCAATTCATGCATCAGCCTTACGGTTGAATCATACACTTTAACTCCCTCCCGTTCAAGGACCTCGTTAAATGCAATGTTTTTCCGGTTGCCCAGGCCGCAAATGGTTTCAAGTTCAGGACTATCTTCGGGTGTGCCAAAAGGAATGCTGATACCCCGCGATTGCAGGAAGGAACGAACCCCTTCATATCGGGGCTTCCCATCCACGTAAGGCAGGTAGTCGTCCTTTTGTGTGAATTCGCGGAAAGGCTCTCCATGCATCGTTTCCCTGTAACGAAGATAATCATCGAACATTTTCTTCCAGGCATGGCTGTGAACCAGCGCAGTTTGAGTGATAACCCCATCGAGGTCAAAAATTACGGCGTCGAAATTAAATTTTGACATAGGTTGAGGGATAGAATGGGTTGACAGATTAAATCTTCTATTACAAATGATATTGATGTGCCCGGGTTGCTTTCCTTTGGCTACATCAAAATCCACCGGAAACCATAGGGTTCCAGTTTCATAACACCCGACCAGGATTGTTGCATCAGCTCTTTACCAGAAGTCAATCCGGAAGGAAGCTGGATTTCCTGGAACTGATCGGTCATGTTATGAATGATGAACATTTTTTCATTTCCCAGCTGGCGTTCATATGCGAGGATTGTACCGGCTGAATTATCAGCCAGGTTACTAAACATGAGACTTCCGCGGCCAAATGCTTTGAATTGACGGCGGGTTTTCAACATGCGTTTTAGTTTACTATTTACAATGCTACTGTAACTGTTCGGGTCCCTTAGCTCTTTCTCCAGCAATGACCAGTCAATTTTTCCACGTACCAGGAAACGGGTATCGTCCTTACCTGTTAACTGAATCATTTCTTCATAATAATCTTCGTCGTTCAGTTTGCCAAACTCATCGCCATAATAAATAACCGGTGTCCCGGGCAAAGTGAGGATAAGAGAAAAGGCAAGATGTATTTTTCTCGGATCCCGTTGCATAAGCTCTGATAAGCGTGCTGAGATTCCTTCTCCCATGCGGAAATCCCATTTTGGATCCAGGCAATAGTTCTCATGGATGTACTTACGTTCTTCTTCACTCACATAAACAAGTTCGAGGCTCAATTCATCGTGACAGCGAAGGAAAGTAAACCATTGCCCGTTTTCGGGCAATTCAGGTGTAACATCACTGCTCAATATTTCCTGAATAGGTTTTCCGCTTTGCCGGGCAATAGCCTCAAACATACGAGGCATCAGCGGGAAATGATAAGCCGCATGGCACTCGTCTCCATGGCCCATATATTCGACCACTTTTGCCGGTCGCTGGCAGGCCTCGGCAAGTAACAGGGACCCTGGCTTGATATAATCGAGCATTGCCCTGAAAAATTTTACAATCAGGTGAGTTTGCGGCAGATTCTCGCATTCTGTTCCTTCTTCTTTCCAGATATAAGGAATAGCATCGACCCTGAACCCATCTACACCTGTATTCTGCCAGAAGAGCAGCGCGCGGCACATTGCCAGCAGTAATTCCGGGTTTTTATAATTGAGATCGGGCTGGAAGTTAAAAAAACGATGATAAAAGAACTCTTCGCCATAAGGTTCCCAGTTCGATTTTTCTATTCCTTTGAAAATGATCCGGGCTTTTTCATAAAGCGAATCATCTTTACTCCAGATATAATAATTCCTGTAAGGATTGTCCTTCGATTTGCGGGCTTCAAGGAACCAGTGGTGTTCGTCGGAAGTATGATTCATTGCAATATCAAAAATAACGCGTATTCCCCGCCTGTGAGCTTCTGCAAGGAAACGACTGAAAACCTCCTGTTTATCTGCGCCTTCTCCACCAGCAAGTTCAGCACGAATACTGAAATAATCACTTATATCGAACCCTGCATCGCGCATGGGTGAATCGAGAACAGGTAGTAACCAGATACAATTTATACCCAATTCGTACAGATAATCCAGCTTTGGGGTTAAGCCCGCAAAATCGGTGTTGAACAGATCAGCATACAAAGAATATACTATCGCATCTTTATACCAGTCAACCTGCTCATTACTGTTTATTTTAACTGTACGATTAACCTCAACCGTCAGGAGGAAATTCTCCAGGATTCGGGTAGATACGCCGGGGTAGAGGTTTCTCCAAAGATCAAATAACAGGTTGCGTTGCAGCATAACATAGAGATGTTACAGTCTGTAAAAAGAGATTTTATAAACAGTATCGGCTTAAAGCTGAGAACCAATATCAGGAGATAGCTTTTTTAGAAAAAGAGCTGGACCGGTACAGGATATATTGCTAATAACATAGCCTTACAGCCTGGATTGCCTGGGATTAAAGGAAGGTAAATGAGCACAATACATTATTATGAAAATGTATCGTTAAAGACACTAACTGTCATAAAGATTAAAAAGGGGCTGTTACAAACAGTTACAGCCCCTTTTCATCCTAAACAGCTTTACTTTTTCGCAAATGTGCAGGAAGGCAGAGCTTTGCCAAGGTCAAGCGTAATGGTATAAGTACCGGCAGTAGTAATAGGAATATTAGCACCCCCCGGTGTAAGAGCATTAGGATCACCACCATAATTCAGATCCCAGCCGTCGTTAGCCCTGAATTTAAAAGTTCCGACAACCAGGTTCAGTGTTACAGTAAATACGTTATTGGTTGCGTCCCAGGTCATGTTCTGATCCGAATTCCATCCATCGGGTGTCGCATCACCAATCACACCCCACCTGTTTGCACTATAGGTGTATTCGTTAGGATGGCTTAAGTCCAGAATCAAGTAATAATCTGACTCAAGAGAAACAGGAATATTAGCTCCACCGGCCTGTAAATTGCCATCGGCAGCGTTGCTTCCATAGTTATAATCCCATGAATGATTAGCCCTGAACTTTATTGAAGCGGCTGTCAGATGCATACCACCTCTCCAGGTGGTCAACCCTGGGAAATACGTTAATGCAGTTTCATCATTCCAACCATTTGGCGTAGCGTCGCCAATTAAGCCCCAGCTGGTCGCAACCGCAGTATAAGTGAGGGCTGTGGCATCAGCATTAAGTTTGTAATATCCCGCAGGTTTGGCAATATTATTTGCAGCATTCGGATTTAATACCCCCGAATTATTATCATCACCATAATTTGGTCCGTTCCAGTTGGGTTGGGTTGCAAATTTCCAGTTATTGGTTGCGTTTGCCATATAGACATACCCTTCCAGTTTATCAGGCGCGGTAATGGTACTTTTTACCTGGGGTGATTTATCGGGAGCCCAGTTTGCGTAAGCAGAACCAGGATAGCTGGCCTCAACATAATCGCCGGGTATATACCAGGTTAGGATATCGGCAAGGGTAGTGAAAGTAATATCAGCTCCATAAGCAGTACCCGCACTGTTTGTAGCATAAGCACGAACATGATACATAGTGAAGGTAGTTAATCCTTTAAGAGTGTCAGCAAAAGCACCCAAACCTGAACCTGATTCAATTACACTACCTGCTGTTGTTGGATTAGCCTCAGTTCCCCAGGCAAGACCGCGGGCAGTAACTTCTGCGCCACCATCATAAGTAACTTCTCCTCCTAAAACTGCACTGACTTTGGTAATAGCAGTAGCTGTTGCGGTTGTTGCAGCAGGTAAATCAACCAGCGTAGTAAATGATACTTCAGGGCCATAACCTGTACCTGCACTATTTGTGGCATAGGCTCGGGCATAATACTTTGTATTTCCCTTCATACCAGTGAGTTCACTTACAAATGCACCAGTCCCGTTTCCATTGGTGGTCTTACTGTCAGATAGTGTCGGGTTGGAAGTTGTGCCGTAGCAAACGCCACGGGCTGTGACTTCAGCGCCTCCAGCATCTGTAACATTTCCACCTCCTGCTGCGGAATTCCCCGAAACCGAGGTAATGGCAGCAGTAGTGAGCGCAGGAACATCGGGGAGAGTTGTAAATGAATACTCTTCACCATAGATGGTACCCTGTGTATTGGTAGCATAAGCGCGGGCATAATATTTAGTGGTATAACTAAGCCCACTTAAGACTACGGTAAAGGTTGCCTTTGTATTTTCGCCGCTGTAACTAACCTTTGTGTTGGAAATTGTAGGAGCAGCAGCAGTATTATAACACACGCCTTTTTCAGTGAAGCCACTACCCGCAGCAACAACAAAACCAACAATCGTTGCGGAATCGTGTTTCACGTTCAGGACCTGTGAGGTTGAAAGCTTAGGATCCAGCCTCACATCTGAGTTCTCCTTAGTACATGCAGCAAAAAAGATTGTCGCTGTAATAAGGACGGCCAATATTCTATATATGGACATTCTTTTCATGAATTTGTTTTTTTAAACAGTTAGTTTTAACTATCAATCGATCACTTGATTAGTTTTTTACAATTTTGTATGTACCGGTAGTACCACCAATAATTGTCAAGGTAACCGTGTAGTTACCGGCTTCGGGTATAGCAATATTGGCACCTCCCTGGGTCAGATTATCCGGAGTACCACCTAAATTCCAGGCCCAACCATCGTTAAGCCTGAATTTTATTTCCCCGACAATCAAATCGATGTTGATATGCCAGGTTCCGGATTTTGCATCATAATCCATCTTCTGGTCAGGTGTGTTCCAGCCATTCGGAGTAGCGGATCCAATGAGCCCTATCATGTACGCACTTTTTGAATAGGTGAGGGCAACAGTATTGGCTTGCAAATTGTACCAACCGCTGGCATCCACAGCTATTGCGCTGCCATTCACGGCCAGTGCTCCCCCGTTATCACCATATACGATATTTGCATCTGGGTCCTTCAGGGTAAAGGGCTTGTCAGCGTCAAGTTTCACATATCCAGTATATTTCCCATCTCCCAGAGCGGATTCAATTTTCTGGGTAATACCGGAGTTGATCAGATCAAGCCTGGGTAATCCATAAATGGTAACATTTGCAGTTCTCACCTCCGAATTATACGTAAAAGGTGCTACTCCAGTACCGGCATCAGCTGTTAAAACCGCACGGATACGAATATCGACAGCGGACACCTTGTCGGCAGGAAATTTCTTTAGAAATATTCCGTTCAGGTCACTGACAGTAATATTGAATGCAGTATCCTGAATACCTGATAGTATAGTGAATGCGTTCGCAAAGTTATTCCCGGCAGTGTCAGCCTCAAGAAAATAGGTTGCCGATGCAACAAATCCGGGATCAACAGGAGTACCAACAAATTTAAGCATATTGATGCCATTTACCCTTTGAAGGGTCAAATCGGGCAAGGTCTTGAATGTTGGAGCTACAGGGTTCGTCAGCATCACAACCTTTGTTTCATCCTTTTTACAACCGGACAAAAGACTGATCAACCCAACGACAGCTATATATATTATTATATTTTTCTTCATTGCTTAAAAGTTTAAAGGATTAATATCCAGGGTTTTGTTTTATGTTCGGATTAGCTGATACTTCAGCACCGGGGATAGGGAAGATGTTCAAATGCTTGTCGGTATTCGTGCCATCTGCAATTCCACCTTTCCAGGCCCAATTGTAACCACCATCCGTGAATTTTCCAAAGCGAACCAGATCGGTGCGACGCTGGGCTTCGTAGTAAAATTCACGTCCGCGCTCATCCAGTAAGAACTGATCCGTAAGCTGTCCTGCGGTAATATTCCCGCTGGCATCACCGTAGGCGCGCTCCCTTACTGCATTTACATCAATAACAGCACTTGCATCATCTCCCAGTTTGTGTAAAGCCTCAGCTCTCATCAGCAATGCATCGGCATACCGGAATATCGGGAAATCAGTACTGGCATATGCAGGATTGTAATCAGCGGCCTGGCTACCATCAGTTTTCTTTGCAGTAAACTTGTAAACACCAATGCCATAATCACCACTTGATGATGCAGAGGGTATATTCAGACTTTTCTTCTGTTTCAGGAACACACGTTTGTCCTTACATTGGGAAAAGAGCGGATCATTTGAAGGGATTGGCCCTCCTCCATAGGTAGCAAGTGTATCAACAAGTATATTCATAAATTGAATCCTGCTCCTGTTTCCGTTCCAGTTGGTGTTGGAGGTAAGGCCGTGGAAATCCTCAGCCCTGATGTAAACAGCATCGCTGCTCGATTCAATGATAAAGGTAGTACCCACATAACCCTGGGTATGCATTCCGTCCTGCTCCCATGCAAAGATCATTTCCGGATTGTGGTTTCCATCATTGTCGGCGCTGAAATTCTGACGATAATTCGAAGCTAAAGAGTATTTACCGCTATTGATTACTTTATCGCAGTATAATTTGCAGCTATCCCATTTAGCGGTTCCGGTATATACCTCAGCATTCAGGTACACGCGAGCCAGCAGCATCCAGCAAGCAGCTTTATCGGCTTCAGGGTAAGAAAACTTTGGTTCTCCAAGGTTTCCTTCAATAGCATGCAATTCCGAAACGATGTAATTGAACAATTGGGCCCGTTGGATTTGTTTTGGATTGAATTTTCCAACACCATCAACTTCGGTAGTGAACGGCGGATTTCCAAAGAGATCCATTGCCCAGTAGTATGCCAATGCCCTGAGGTAGCGGGCTTCGGCATTATACCGGATTGTCGCGGGGTCAGAGCTTCCGTTGGTTTTACCAATAAAATCGTTTGCGTAAGTTACGCTCAGGATCAACCGCTGGTAAAGAGCTGTAAGGAAGGGATTTTGTGAACTCCAGGTTTGGGTGTTTAAATCGGCAATACCCACATCACCCCATGCGCAGATAGCCTCATCAGTGGTTATTTCCTGGCAGTTCCACAATGCCCTTGTAGTGGTAAAGAAGTTACCATCGGAAGCCGTAATGTCATCTCCGCCACCTTGAGTAGTGCCTTGTCCGGAGATAATAAAACTGGCATATATTTTCCCGAGCACTTGCTTCATATAAACCGGGTTATCATTCAGGTTTCCCTCCAGTATCGTGTTGGGATCCTTTGGCTTAACATCCAGGTCTTTCACACAGGATGCTACCATCACTGCCGAAAGTGCAATTCCAAGTATTATTATTTTGCTGTTCATATCAGTTCAGTATTTGATTATTAGAAGTTTAAACTTACACCAAGCATAAAGGTTCTCGGCCTGGGGTAGAAATTGTTATCAATACCAGGCACACTAACACCATTGACAGTAGAATAAGCAACTTCAGGGTCAAGGCCTTTGTATTTTGTAATGGTCAGTGCATTTTGTATGGTAAAGCTCACACGGGCATTCAGTTTATTGACAATTTTATCGAACCTGTAGCCGATGCTTACATTATCCAGTTTAAAGAAGGAGGCATTTTCAACAAAATAGTCGCTTGTAAACTGTCGTTTCACGAACTTGGTATCAGTCAGGTAGGTCGGGAAATTTTTGAAATACCCGATCTGGTACATTTGGTCGTACGAAGAACCTGCAGCGACCTGGTTGTAGACATAATTCCCAATGCTTGCCCGGGAAGAAGCAGAGATGTCAAGGTTTTTATAGTTAAAACGTGCGGAGAATCCCAGTAAATAATCAGGGGCCGGGTTATGGTAGATATACTTATCAGCATTATTGCCGTTCACTGTACCGCCCAATCCTGAGAGGTCAACATAGAGGCCTTCGATCGGGTTGCCGTTTGCATCATATACCTGCTTGTTCACAAAGAATGAATATGCCGGGTATCCTACCCTGGTTACCTGCTTCTGACCGGTAAACGCATCTCCGTAAAGGATGCCGGTATAATTGGGATCGTCGCTCATGAGCAGTTTGGTAATCTTGTTCTTATTATAGGTTACGTTGAACCCAAACGATAAGGATATATCCTTTTTAGAAATGGGTACCAGGTTCAGCGAAAGTTCAGCTCCTTTATTTTCAAGGCTACCGACATTTGTTAATAAGGTGTTGGAGAAATTGCTTCCACTGGGAACAGTAACCGTATTCAACAAATTATCAGTAACACGCTTGTACAGATCGAATGATCCGGAAATGCGATTGTTCAGGAATCCAAAATCCAACCCAATATTCTGGGTGGTAGTTTGTTCCCACTTAATATTTGGATCATAGGCATTGGGGCGCAGCGTAGGAAGAAAAAGTCCATCAATCGGGTAATAGTTGCCATCAGAGGAATTAATATATTTTGCCTGATATGGATAATCATTTCCAATATCCTGCTGACCGGTAACACCCCAGCCCAATCTCAGTTTCAGATCAGTAACAGCCTTTACCGTTTTCAGGAAAGATTCATCCTTGATTTTCCACGCTAGAGCGGCAGATGGGAAAAGACCCCAGCGGTTGCTTTTTGAAAACCGCGAAGAACCATCATCACGTAAGGTAAAGGTTAACAGGTACTTATCCATCAGGTTGTAATTTGCACGACCAAAGAAGGAAACCAGGTAACTTTCGGTGTTGGTTGATGATTTTTCAATCTGGTCGTTATGATAAATGCTAAAATAGCCATGCTTTTTATTAGTGCCTTCCTTTTGAAAATGTTGCCATGAATATCCGGCAGTCAGATCAATTTTACTCTTGATCTGGGCCAGGTCTTTTGTATAATTCATGTAAAAATCGAGCAGGTTGTTCCGGTTTTTGCCGGTGAACTCCTCAATTTTACCCCAATAAGGATTAGTAAGTACCGAAGGAGATGTGGTCGGGCGGTTGTTATGACCCTTACTTTCGGTATAATCAGTCGCTAAATTCAGATTTGCCTTCAGGTTCGGGATAAAAGGAATTTTATAATCCAGTTGTAAACTCCCGATAAACCTTTTAACATTTGACTTATTATCTACCTCCATCAGTTGCTCAACAGGGTTAGCTGTACCAAGGCTGGCGTTATAATTGACCCATTGGTAATACCCGTTGCTTTCTGTATTGCCATCCAACACAGGCTGGGTTGGATCCATGTTAATAGCTGATCCGATTGCCCCGGCATCACCAAAATTGTTGTCAGTACTCATGCCTTTGGCATTGACACTCACTTTTAAATCTT